>CAZEIU010000005.1:0-32234 GCA_964512085.1 uncultured Candidatus Saccharibacteria bacterium | reverse complement strand
TCTACAGTAGCGCCAGCTTCTTCTAAGGTTTTCTTAGCTGCTTCAGCTTCTTCGGCTGGAACATTCTCTTTGATCATTTTTGGAGCGCCATCAACTACAGCTTTACTCTCGGCCAAGCCAAGACCAGAAATCTCACGTACAGCCTTAATAACGTCTATTTTCTTATCACCGGCGGCATTTAGCATGATGTTGTAAGCACTTTTGGCTTCTTCTTGAGCTTCGGCTTCACCGCCGCCAGCGGCTCCTGCAGCTGCTACTGCAACAGGTGCAGCAGCACTTACGCCGTAGTGATCTTCTAGCACGCTAATAAATTCAGACAAGTCTAATACGCTTAGTTTATCGATTTCGTCAACAAGACTTTTGAACTTTGCTGGTACTTCTTTCTTTTCTTCTGGGGTAGCTTCTGTATTTTCTACAGTAGCTTCTTCTTTTACTTCTTCATTTTTTGTAACTTCTTCGGCCATAATTTTCTCCTTTTACTAATATTTAAGTTGTTTTTTGTTCTTGAATAGCTTTTAGTGCGTAGACCAGACCACTTAGATTGGCATTTAGAACTCTTACCATTCCACTTAGCGGTGCTGCTACAGTACCGACTACTTGTCCAAGCAATTCTTGTTTGCTTGGTAATTTAGCAAGTGCAGTTATTTCTTCAGCTGTCAAAACTACACCGTCACTATCAATACCACCTAGTATTTCTATTGCTTCATTTTGTTTTGCAAAATCAAATACGGCTTTTGCTGCAGTAACTTCGTCTGGCGAAAAAGCTAGTCCTACCGGACCTACTAACAAGCTAGTATCTTCAACGTTACGTTTTGAGTTATTAAGAGCTATTTTTACCAAACTATTTTTAGCCACGGTAAAGCTAGAATCTTGCTCGCGCAATTTAGATCTAAGCTCTGATATACCTGGTACATCTAGCCCTTTATAGTTACATAAAACCACTAGATTACTGCTATCAAAGGCCTTGGTAAGATCGGCAACTGCCTGTTCTTTTTGCTCACGGTTTTTTGCCATAAACCACTCCTTTGTTAATTATTTTAATAATGTACAAATTACCAACAAAAAAATCTTTGGAAAATCCAAAGACATCAAAAAGTTTTTGCCTCGTGTAGCAGATTAAGCTTTTTAAATAGCAGCTACAGTCTTTGGTAATCACCTGTTACTTTAACAAATTTTACTTACAGTGTCAACAGCTAATAGTACCATTTAAGCTGTTGATTTAGCTCACGACAATACTTACTAACGGCTTTGTCGCTCAATGAGCCATTTAGTAACGAACCAATAGCTACTCCAAGTTCACGTGCCTGCTCAGCATTTAAGCCTCGACTTGTGAGTGCGGCTGTGCCAAGCCGAAGCCCACTTGGGCGCCACGGCGCTCTAGGTTCTCTTGGTATAGCATTGCGATTAGTAATAATACTGCATTCTTCAAGTTTATTTTGCATATCTAAGCTGTCATGATTATCAGCTAGTTTTACTAGTGTAAGATGAGTTTGGGTGGGTATTACTACTTCTGCTCCTGCCTCAACAAGACCATTCTCGAGTGCCTTGGTGTTAATAAGTACGTTACTTATATATTTTGTAAATTCTAGGTTGTCTGGGTATTTATCTTCTCCTAACACCTCCAATAAACTTTGGCCTACAGCCGCAATCTGATTAAGATGCGGCCCACCGCTTGTGCCAGGAAAAACTGTTTTATTAACAACTGGCAAATATTCTTTTTTGGCAAAAAGTAATGCTCCCCGTGGTCCACGCAGTGTTTTATGAGTTGTGGTCATTATAAAATCAGCGCCTGTTACGCCACTCTTGAAAGGACTATCATGGCGACCAGTAGCAACAAGGCCAGCAATATGCGATATGTCGGCTAAGACTAGAGCACCATGGTTATGGGTCAACTCACATAGTCTAGTAAACTCATATTTTTTTGGATAACTTGAGAAGCCAATAATTACAAGTCTTGGTTTGTGATTCTTAAGTTGGTTTTCAAAATCTGCAATATCTATACCCAAGCCGTTCTTTTTGCTCTCTAGTTGGTAGTTTGCGTAATTGAAAAATTTTAAGTATGCACTAGTGCTATGTAAATGACTAAGATGGCCCCCGCTACTTAGATCGAGGCTTAGTACGGTATCGTCTTTTTCTAAGACTGCAAAATACACCATCGCGTTTGCTGGACTACCCGATAAAACCTGTACGTTTACTCCATATTCTTCTTGAGCATCAAAAACCTCGAGAGCTTTTTGAGATACAAACTCTTCTAACTTATCAGCCAATATATTGCCTGCATAGTAGCGCTTACCTGGATAACCTTCGGCATATTTATCGTTCCAAATCGAGCCTAGCAGCTCCAGTGATTTGGGTGAAGGATAATTTTCGCTAGCGATTAAATTGAGTGTATTTTTCTGCCGTCTATTCTCTTGTGTAGTTAGTTCTTCTAGATAATTCATGTTCTATATTATATCAGAAATAAAAAAACTCCCAGTTTACACTGAGAGTAATATCTTAATCGTCGTCTATATCGACACCAAGATCGGCAAGCTTTTGGGCTGTGCCACGCTCGGCCGACATACGAGTAAGTTCTTCTAAGTTGTCAGACCTATTTACAAAAACCATCGCCGCAGCAGAAATTGGGTAAACCTTGGCTAGCTCTTCGTACATAATATTACATAGTCTGCGATAACCAGGATGACCCTGTGGACTAGTACGTAGTTCGAGTAAGTGAAAGAGTTCTCGCAAATTAGTAATAAAACTGTAGCGCATTTTGTAGCCCATACATACTGCGTATTGAGCTGCGTTTTGATAACCACTATTAATCATTTCGCCATATAGTTCGCGTGATATTTCCATACACTCACGATATTCATCTTCCATTCCTGCTTCTACAACAAGATCAGGGACATCATAACCATAGTAAGGAGTAAGGGGCTGCCACTCAAAGGCATCTACCATACGGTGTCGTTGGAGATCTCTAAAAGTGCCGTAATCACCAACTAGTTCCCATTCAAAGTGGGCTTTTTCGATTGCTCGACCAGGCTTAATACGTCTGTTTAGTCGATTGCCGAAATATGCTTTCATGACATCGTGCAAATCATCGTCAAACCATGTTCTTGTCATAGTTGTCAATTTCGCTAAAGAATATCCGGCACCATTTAACCCAGTTGCATACAGCATACGTGGAACAAGATCTACCTCGTTTCTTGGATAGTAATCAACCAGAGTAACAGGCTTGGTATCAAATCCGTTATACGAACCCCTACCACTTTGCCAACTAGATTCAAATTCTTCACGAACAGCAATTCTATTTTCAACATCCAATAGATCTCTATCGGCTCTATCGACTCTTTCAAAGAAAACCGGCGCAACCTTGCGCACTTGTTTAAGAATTGCATGACCCGTATTTTGCATCTCTGGCAACGGGTGCGACAAAAGGTGCTTAATAAGGTTAGCAATTGCTTGAGCCGAGCCCAAGATACTCACAGTAGAGGTTGTAGAGGCTGGTAAAAGTGATCTCACAGCATCGCAAGCCTGAGCGCGAGTCGCACCAATCCATCCGGCGTGACCGGCAGGATCTGTACTCTTATCTGGCCTAGGATTATTTGTCCTGACATACTCTGTAAGTTCTCGAACTAGCTCAGAATAAGTGTCAAATATGGCATCCATGTCTGTAATGTACCTATGTCTTAACTCGGGCGATAAATCTACCGGTACATGATACCTATAGCGTCCATCGTCACCACGCCTGTCAAAAAAGATATAACGCGTAGATTGTTCTAAGTAACTCATTAGTCTACCCCACTCTAATTGCTTGGTAAGAAGATTTGAAGCATTTTCTACGGCGAGCGGAATAGTTAGAAGTTGTGCAACTGAATCATCACCATAAGCCGTAACTACTCTTTGTATAAGAGCGTCGGCATCTTCATGCGCTACACCAAACTCGCTTACCAAAATCTTACGAAGATCGTGTGGATTACGACTCAGACGCGCCATTGAGGCAGCCACTGCCACAGGGTTGGAATTACCAGTAAATGCATAAACGTTACCATCTACATTTGTAACTTGATCATCGAGCCAGTCTAACCCTTCTGGAGTAATAAGAATTTCATCACCATCTTTTACGTAAAGCTCGCTAGTCATGCTGACCTCCTTGTTGGACGACTGGAGCAACGATGTTCCATACAGCATTACTTACTTGCTTAATAGGCATAGATCCGTCAACCATACAAATTTTGTCATCGTGGGACATTCCAAATCTTCTATAAGCATTGTTTATCATACGTCGCTTAGTGTCTCCTACCGACTCAAATCGGTCGGTTTCTTCACCGCGGGCTGCAATTCTTTCTAATGTAACCTCGTATGGAATATCCAAAACAATCACAATATCGGGCTCAACAATAGATTGAGCTAAGTTCACCGCACCTATTACTTGCTGATAAACAGGACTAGAAATATCTGTAAGTAGTCCCCTCATTTCGCCTTGATAAACCAACGTAGACAAACTTGATCTATCTGACAATACAATATGCCCTGCTTCTACTTTGGGCTTAACTACATTAACTAACACCTGTGCTCGAGCCATCAAAAAACCAAATAATTCTGCAATTGCGGGAATATTTTGGTCGCTATATTTAAGAATTTCTCTTAATTGTTCAGCTATAGGGTCACCACCCGGTTCTCTAACTATGTCGCAGGTAAAACCTAATTTCGTTAGTCTTTCTTGCAAAAAAACACACTGAGTGCCTTTACCAGATCCTTCATCGCCTTCTAAGACAATATATCTGCCTAAATTTGGCACAAGCCTATGCCTCCTTTTTTCAAGGAACTCCCCCTTTTTGGAGTCTTTACTACTTTAGCAAATAAATACCAATTAAAAAAGCTACACCATAATGTGTAGCTGATAACTTAAAATACCAAATCTGGCCTATCGAGTAGCAACCTTCTAATTCTTCGATTTTTTGGGCTAAAGAATCTGGGTAACATCGAGTCGGCATCCCATTCTTCTCGAATCTTCTTAAGATCTATGCCCGACTGATAATGACCAGCATCACCGTAACTTATAGTTGAACCTGCAACCCAGAAAAAAACCAATTGCGCAATAGGCATGCCCACCACGAGTGGTACCCACACATTTTGGTTCTTATTGCGAATCTCCATTGTCCAACGATTAATATAGCCAACATCACCCCAACCAGCATCGTCACAGGCCGAGATGTTGATTCGGCCCAAACTCGACTTGGCCTTCATCATAGTTGTAGCACCATATGCCGCACCAATAAACTCTATGGTATGTGCCAAAATACATTCACCCGGTCTTAATACTATAATAAGCTCATCTTCTCCAATACCTTCAAAATGATGTCGCTTATGCTCTTCGCACCACTCCGCATGGGTTACGGCTTTTTTTGGTCCTTTGTAATATCTTCTTACAGAACCTTCGTCGTAAGGCGAAAGGTCAATATTATGTCCTACAACTTCAGTCTCCCAGTAGTTTCCGCCCAAACGCACATCATAACTACTTGAGCCTAAAAGCTCGCGTTCAAAAGGATCGATAATAAAAATACCATCCTTTAATCCAGCAAGAAGTTCAGCATCGCCAACTACACCGGTAAAAGGAGGGTAATTCTTTAAGGACCGCCAAACATCATTTAGACATAATGGTTCGCCATCCTGATTTTCTGCATTCCTAATGATTCTTCTAAAGTCACCCGATGCCTCAACAAACAATTGACTGATATTTGGCTTCATATTTGCTCCTTAAGGTTCTTGGGACACAAATAGCTTAACAAATTAATCTATGCTAAAACAACCTTAAGTACTAAAAAACTAGCTAGTATATAAATCTTAGCTAGTTTTCTAAAAAATCTTGTTTATTTTTTATTTGTTTCGGATAAGTCTAGCTTAATAGATGGCCCCATAGATGAGCTTATATACACACTCTTAATAAGTGATCCTTTGACGCCACTTGGCTTATTGGCTCGTAGAGCACTCAATACCGCACGCAAGTTGCTTTCTAAGTCAGAAGCTTTAAAGCTAAGTTTACCAAAAGCTACATGCATAATTCCACTCGGGTCGTTTTTGAGTTCAACTTTGCCTTTTTTGATATCGGCAACAGCAGTTGCTACGTCAGTAGTGACGGTTCCGTTTTTTGGTGACGGCATTAGGCCTTTTGGACCAAGCACTTTGGCTAGCTTACCAAGATCGGCCATTTTATCTGGATTAGCTACTAAGACATCAAAATTGAGTTTGCCTTTTTGTATCTCAGTTAAAAGCTTGTTGGTATCTACTCTATCTGCACCAGCTTTTTTGGCTTCGGCCTGAAGCTTTTCATCGGCTATCACTGCTACAGTTACAGTTTTGCCGGTACCGGCCGGTAAGCTAGTACTAGCTCTAAGCATTTGATCAGACTGTTTTGGGTCAATGTCAAGCACCACATGAAGTTCTGCGGTTGCATCAAATTTTACCTTAGAAGTCTTAGGCAATAATTTAATGGCTTCTTCTATACTATAGGCTTTATCTTTTTCAATAAGTTCACGCGCTGCCTTTTGATTTTTTGAAATCTTTATTTTGCGAGGGTTGGGTTTTTTAACTGCAGATTCTTGCTTTTGAGCTTTTTTAATTTTTTTAACAGTCTTTACAGCTTCTTCTTCGACCGACTTTTTACTACGTTTGCCAGCTTTGGCAATAGCAGTTTTGCCAGTCGCACTAGTATCTTGTACTTCTTTTTCTTTTGAATTAGTTTTTGCCTTTAATTCTTCGGCTTTTTCCTTGGCCATTTTTTCTCCTTTGTGGTGATAGCCCTGTAATAATTTTACAGGTCCCACATGTTTAAATTTATTTTTCTACTTCAATACCCATAGATCGTGCTGTGCCAGCAACTACTTTTTTGGCGGCTTCAATGTCGTTAGCATTAAAGTCGGGCATTTTCTCTTCGGCTATTTGGGTTAATTGAGCCTGAGATAATTTACCTACCTTATCTTTGTTGGGTACTCCAGAAGCTTTTTTGAGCTTGAGAGCTTCTTTAATAAGAGTGGTGGTTGGGGTGCCTTTGATAACAAAACTCATGCTTTTGTCTTCATAGATTGTTACCGAAACCGGAGTTGGTTTGCCTTTGCGGTCATTGGTTTGTTCATTAAATGGGTTTATAAAATCCATCATATTAACTCCGTGCTGTCCTAAGCTAGAACCTACTGGAGGAGCCGGCGTAGCGCCACCACCCGGGATAACCATTTTTACTTTTGCTAGAATTTTTTTAGATTGAGTTGCCATTTTATACCTTTTTTACTTGTAAACTGTCTAGTTCAACCGGAGTTTCACGACCAAACATATTAACTAGTACTTTAATTTTTCCTTTTTGTTCATCAATTTCGCTCACGGTAGCATCAAACCCCTTAAAAGGTCCATCTGTAATACTTACAAGCTCACCAACCGAGAAATCAATGTCGTATTTTGGTTCTTCAACGCCCATACGTTTCTGAATAGACTTAACTTCGGCCTCATCTAGAGGTGAGGGCGTAGTACTAGTACCTACAAAGCCAGTTACATTAGGAGTATTTCTTACTACAAACCAGCTGTCTTCAGTTACAATCATCTGCACCATAATGTAGCCAGGGAAAATCTTTCGCTCCACCACTCTTCGGCGACCGTTCTTGATCTCTATTTGGTTTTCTTTAGGAACAATTACATCAAAAATCTTGTCTTTCATGCCAAGTGATTCGATTCTTTGTTTGAGTTGATCGGCTACTTGATCTTCATAGCCAGAATAAGTGTGTATTACGTACCAATTTGCGATTGTATTTGCTTGAGTCATAATTTATTTAAGATTTAACTAATAGTTTTTGCAATAAAGTCTGGAATCCATAACCTAATACCGTTAGGTATGTACCCACCAACAAAGCACCTATGATTACAACAGCTGTTAACTGCAATGCAACCTTACGGCTAGGCCAAACTACCTTTTTGAGTTCGGCAAATGACGCAGATATGTATTTTGTGACTTTTTGCATTTTTTAATAAGAGCAGTGTCGAAAAAGATTTTTACTTCAATCTAAAAAAGCCTCTCGACGGCTTGCTTAGTAATCATTATATATAGATTATTGCAGTTTTGTCAATAGCAGTCTATTGCTACTTTCTGATTGGCACGCTTAATTTTAGCTCGGTGGGCACTTGCGCATGCCAGTTAGCCATAAAGCCACGTATTTGCGGAGCAAAGAACCATGTTATAAGCACAAATAGTGCAGTCGCGGATATACAGAAAGCAATTACAATAATTAGTGGCCATATACTCTCTTTCTTGGTTTGGTTCATATATAACAATTCTTTTGGTCTGCTAGACTTAGAAGCTGCAAAGAAGTACTGCCTGGCCCAAACATTTTGCTGCAAGTACTGTAAAGTAGTTAATATAATAATGGTAGCTATAGAACTAGCAATTAGCGGAAGTATTGGTAGGGAGTTTTGACGAATTAAAAAATCTACCAAATAATAGTTGCCAAATATAATTGTTCCATAAGCTAGCGCTACAGCAAGTAAACTTATAGAGCTTGTAGACATATTAGTAAGAGCCGAGCTAAACAACAATTTGATGCTTTGTAGTTGAATATGACGGGTTGAGCTACTTCTGGCAAAAAGACCAATTTGTAACCAGTGCTTAGCATAGAGCATAATCAACAACGCCACCCATATAAAAACAACAGCTACAGTTAACTGATACTTGTTACTCAATATCCAGGCATTATTGTTTTGCAATATATATCGTGCAACAGAAAATAATATCAACGTGGTAAAAACTAAAATAAAAACATGCAAAATATAATTAAGACATTGTCTCAATATTGTGCTTGAAGCCGCACGAATTGCAGATAAAAATGAAACTTCTCTTTGATCGATTTCTCTTAACCTAATAAATATTGAGCCGGCACTTACTAGAGCCCGAAATACTAATGAGAAAAGAAAAATAGACAATCCTAATACCAGAGAAAATGCCAAAGCATAAAAGTGTCCTGGGGTAAGAACAGATTTAATATCACTTAATAATCCATTGATAGTAGTGTTTGTATACTGCTTAATTTGAAACAGGACCAGTGGTAAGGTTAATAACAACCATGTTTGCGGACTTAAAATAGTTCTTAATAAGTTTGCCTGCCACAATACTAAGTTTGGCTTAGGCACAAAGAACTTAATAAAAACAAAGCTAAAATAATCAATAGTCGACTCTTGCGTCTCTTGTTTATTTGCATTGATCCTAGAATGATCTGGCTTTTTGTTTTGAGGCACTAATGTTCTTGTAGTTGTTTGATAAGAATTTGGGGTTGAGGTTGGGATTTGATTATGATGCTGTGATTTTGATTCTACAAGATGCGGTATATGGGCGGGTTTGTCATTGATCTTTTGGACCGTCTTAGAATTTCTTAAATCTAAAACACTGCCGGCAGTGGAGCTGTTTGCACTACCGGATTTTACATTATCGAGATGTCTTTTTTGTCTTGATTTTGGATTGTTATTCATGGGGGATTAAAACGCTTATATTAATATTATGCTACAGATGGTGAATATAGCAAAATTATATCTTAATAAGTTTTAAAATCCTGACGTACACAAATAACATAGTTTTATAAAAATTGTTCACACTAATTCTATTTGTTTTTATTTGCTCTACGCTTTGATGACTTATTTTTTTAAGGAGCTTCTTATAATACAAATAGGCTAATAAATTAGCATACTTACAATCGGTGTTGAGTTTTTTAATAGCCGGTAGGGCCTTAGTAAAATCGTCGGCAATATCTTTTTCGATTGCTTTTTTTTGGGTTTCTGAGAAAGTTTTATATTGAATATCTGGAAAATATGTTCGGCCACGATTGTTATAGTCGTCTTTTATGTCTCTAAGAAAATTTACTTTCTGAAAGCCGGCACCCAATGCTTGAGCCGATTTTTTTAGTTTAATGTACTCAGAGTTGTTGTCGCAAAAAACCCTTAAACACATCAGTCCAACTACCTCTGCAGAACCATAGATATAATCTTCATATTCTGCCTGACTATAAGATTTTTTATTGATGTCTTGTCGCATACTAGCAAAAAAAGCTACAACCAAACTTGGTTCTATCTGGCATTTGCGAGCTGTTTGAGCAAAAGCAAGTATTGCCGGATTAAGACTGGCTCCCGATTTCATTGCCCTTAGAGTGTCTTTCTCGAATTCATTTAGTATCTCTAATGAATTTTTAGCTTTTATGGTATCTACAAGCTCATCTGCTATTCTGACCAAACCATAAATATTATAAACATCTTGGCGCTTGTTGGTATTAATTAATCTTAAGGCTGCAGAGAAAGAAGTTGAGTAAGCTTTGGTAATATTTTGCGAGAAAATCTCTGACTGTTGCGTAAAAAGATCCTTACCCATACCTATTTATTTCTTTTAATACAAAATAATGCAAATTCTTTTAGAATAATTTGTAAATCTCTTTCACTTGTAATTTTGGGTATAAGCTTAATTGCATCATCTACATGCTGTTGGGCTAATAATGAGGTTTTAGTCTTTGCACCGTTTGATTCTAATATCTTTCGAGTTTTTAATAATTCTTTTTGTCCAATATTGGGATTTTTGAAATAGCTTTTGAGCAAATCTTTTTCTTTAGCGTTGCTTAGTAAAAAACCATAGTGCATTAGAATTGTTTGCTTACCTTCACGAAGATCGCTATAAATTGGTTTGCCTAACTCTTTTTCGTTCTTAAACATCCCCAAGATATCGTCGGTTAATTGAAAGGCTATACCTACCTTTTGACCAAACTCCTGAATAGTGGATTGCATGTCAGATTTGGTACCAGCCAAAATAGCTCCAAATTGTAGCGGTAAAGTCACAGAATAGTCGGCAGTTTTATAAGAATATATTTTGAGTATTTTATTAAGGCTTAGCTCCTTTTTATAAGCGCTTAGTATATCGAGCTGTTGACCTGCGGCTACCTCAAAGACGGCTTTGTTGAGGCGTTGTTGTGCCGAAATCAATAAATCACTTTCAAATCCTGACGACATTAGTATTTCGCTACTTAGACCAAAACTAATGTCTCCAGCGAGAAGGGCCAATGAACTAGCGAGGTGATCTAACTCTGTTTTTTCTTTTAAAGTAGCTTTTAATTTTTTTTTGTAATGACCTGTTATATTTAAACCACCGTGTCGATAGTCGTCTCTATCCATAATATCATCGTGAATTAACAGAAAATTATGAAATATTTCTAAGGCGCAAGCTGCTTTAACAATCTCTTTATTCTTATCGCCACCTGCCATACGGTGCCCAAGAATAGACAAAATTGGGCGCAGTCTTTTACCCCCGCGCAGAGTTTGTTTGGCCAAACTCTGAACAAGCCGCTGATAAGAGATGTCATATTGTTTTGCATCTTTTATTTTCTTATCAAAGAATATTGATAAAGTATTATCGATAACTGATTTACTATCAATTGCGTATTTTTTGAACTCGTTTTGTATCATTTAATAAAGCAAATTATTATATATTTTGTGTATTATCTCGCAAAATTCTCTCAACAACAAGCTTTGCCCCTAATGTAACCATAGGAATTCCACCTCCCGGATAAGTGCTAGCGCCGACAAAATAAAGGCCTTTAGTACTTCTCTCTACATTATGGGGCCTAAAATAACCAGATTGCATAAAATGATGGGTTAAGCCAAAAGCCGATCCTGCCGTAAGATTATATTTACTTTCAAAATCTTGTGGCGCAACCATCCATTCGGTCTCAATTTTGCTTTCGATATCTTGATTAAATTCGGTTTTTAATCTAGATAATACCTGTCGACGCAATTTCGTAATACCTTTTTGCCAATCTGCATCGGCGTTGAGGTTAGGTACCGGCACCAACACATACAATACGCTACAATTTTTAGGAGCTAGTTTTGGATCTGTCTTGGTAGGTATATAGACATAAAAAGACGGATCGCTCGGTAAGGCTTGTTTGTGAAATATCTCATTCAAATTATTTTTAAAATCACTACACAAGTAGACATTGTGATGAAGCATTCCTTTAAGAGAATCTTTTACGCCCCAATAAAAAAGTAACGCCGAGCTAGACTGCTTGAGTTGATCTCCAGTCCTACCAAAGCTAACTAAGTTAATATCTTTGGGCAGAAGATTCTTATAGGCGTAAACAATATCAGCATTACAAACTACAATGTCGGCCTTGATTGATTCTCCTTTTTCTAAGATAACACCTTTTATAGACTTGTCTTCTATAGTAATATTTTTTACCGGAGTTTGAGTGAATATTTTTACCCCCATATCAATGGCTAGTTTTTCTAGTGCCCTACTCAAGCTATACATACCGCCCTTGGGGTACCATATACCTAGTCCGGTTTCCATATAACTTATCATGCTATAAACCGCCGGCGACTCATACGGACTCACTCCCAAATACATACTTTGAAAACTAAATAACTGCCTTAGTCTTTCATCGGTAAAATATTGACTCACGAAACCATATAGAGATTTTAAACCTTTTTTACGAAGTAGTTTTAGCCCCGAACTAAAACTAATAAAGTCAGTTAGTTTATCGAAGTTTTTGTCTATAAAGTTGGCTCTTGAGATTCTGTATATCTCTGCCACATCTGAAAAGAATCTATAGAATTGCTCTGGTGCTTTAGGATCAAACTTAGCAAGTTCAGCCTGAAATTTTGGCAAATTACTACTTACGGTAATATTTGATTTATCAGCAAATGAAAGTTTATAGTTGGGCTCCAATTGCATCAGTGTAATGTAGTCATCAAAATTTTTACCACAGTACTTAAATGTGTCATACAAAACATCGGTCATCATTAATAATGTCGGACCGGTATCAAATATATAGCCGTCGTGCTCAATTCTATTAGCACGACCGCCAACCTTAGTTTCTTTTTCGTATAGACTTACTGAGTAGCCATTTTTAGCAAGTCTTGCAGCTGTACAGAGTCCACCAATACCAGCTCCAACCACAATAGCAGTCTTATTATTCCTACTCATATACTAAATAATACCATATAGATTAGTTGTTAAGAGTATAAAAATGATTTTGACTGATTAAGGAGTATAATATAAACATTGTGATAAAAAGTATTGTTTTCTCTCACTATTTTTATTTTGTATCTTTAGTAATTAGTATCTGCGGGCTATTGCTAATTGATAGTAGATTTAAAATTGCTATATGGAACAATAAAAGAGCCAGCTTGCTATCAATTATCTCAGTAATGTCATTATTGTTAGTATTTGATATTGCCGGAATCATAAATAATATATTTTATACTAATCAAAACTTTGTACTTGGTATTTTTATAATCAGCAGAGACTTACCAATAGAAGAGTTCTTATTTTTATTTTTGCTTTGCTATAGTACGCTACTAATATACTTACTATTAATAAAAACAAAGAGACTTAATGATGTCTAAATACGCGGTATTATCACTTAGTTTGATATTGGTAACAATTTTGTTAGTCATAAGATTTCGACTTAAGTTGCCTAAAACAAAAGTACTATTAGCCCTACTTGTGATATTGTGCCTTATGACCCTAATTTTTGACTTCTATCTCACTGCTTTACCGATAGTATTGTATAATAGTAATTCAATTACCCAGCTAAAAATACTTACTATTCCGATAGAAGATTTTAGCTACACAATAGCTGCAGTAATACTAGTTCCAAGCCTATTTAAATATTTCAATGCAAAAAAATAATCACCAACTCACTATCTCAGAAATAATTAAATGTTCTCGACCAATTAGTTGGGTAAATACCGCTGTTCCTTACTTGGTCGGCTACTTAGTGGTAATGCAATCTCTTAATATACCTGCAATTATTGGATTTATTTATTTCTTATTTTCATACAACTTAATGCTATATGGAATTAACGATATCTACGACTACGAAACCGACATAAAAAATCCTCGAAAAAACTCTGTTGAAGGCGCCATTATGCCCAAGAGTTCGCACAACAAACTATGGTTCGCTATTGCCATTACAAACATTCCATTTTTGATTTATTTTTTTGTGATTGGCGACCTAGTATCTAATGCTGTTCTAATAGCTACCGTTTTTTTCACTTTTAGCTACAGCGCTAAGCCTTTAAGGTTTAAAGAAGTTCCTTTTTTAGATTCTATCAATTCGGCCCTACATTTTGTTTTGCCTTTCGTATTTGGTTTGACTTTGGCAAATTCAAAAAATTATTACTGGCCAATTATTATAGCCTTTATGCTTTGGGGTGTTGCCAGCCAAGCATTTGGTGCTATACAAGACATCAAACCTGATCGTGCAGCTAAGATACATTCTATAGCAACCTATCTTGGTGCTATGAGAACAGCTAAATTTAGCCTGACATTTTACATACTATGCTGTTTCATAGTGGCCTTTTTGTATTTTCCATATGGTCTACTTACATCAGTGTTTTTATCTTGCTACGTATTAAACGTAAGTTTTTTTCTTAAATTTCGTTCCGATGCGCAATCCAATCAATATCGGAGGGGTTGGAAAAACTTTCTATGGTTAAATGGTCTTGTTGGTTTTTTTATAACCCAAATTTTACTCTTTGCTTTCGATCCGTTTAATTTACGTGAGTATTATGCACTTATATTTGGGTTATTTTTATTAGGTTTTTTTATGTTGCAACTTGGCTTAACTGTTTACAACTTAAGGACATTTTCGAGACCCAAAACCAAGAAACTTACCGATTGGCCAAAAGTCAGCATTATTGTGCATGCCTACAATCAAGCCGATAATATATCGTCGACATTACTATCAGTGCTAGGACAACAATACCCGCAGTTTGAAATAATATTTACTGATCTAGGTAGTACCGACAATACGCTAAAAATTGCAAAAAGTTTTCAAGACCCAAGGCTCAAAACAGTCAGCACTAAGCCCATAAAGCCCGGGTGGACATTAAATGCTTGGGTATCACAACAACTGCTAGATAAATGCACTGGAGATATCGTTGTGCTATTAAGTGCCGATACCATTTTGTTACCAAACGCTTTGTCAATTTTAACTAGTTTGGTCAAAAACGAAAAATTAAGCTTAGTATCGGTGCTGGCTGCAGATCAAAATAAAAGCTTATCCCAACAGATAATTCTAAGTCAGAATCATTTCTTTATGCTAGGCATGTACCCCTCCGCTTGGCTGGCTAATAAAATGCCTAACTCTGCCAATGTAAGTGGCAATATTATTGCTTTTAATAGAGCTAGCATAGATGCATTAGGTGGTTTTGAGCTGGTGGCCAAAAGTCCTCTAGAAGATTTTGACTTAGCAGCAAGTATTAGCTCCAGAGGGCTTAAAACAGGGTTTTTTATTGGGTCAGATATTGCTACAAATCAAAATCACTTGAGCCTTAAATCTATAATTGCTCAAAACCTAAGAAGATATTATCCGGCATTACATTTTTCTATGCCTTTAAGTTTAAGTTTATTATCAGGTGGATTTGTAGTTCTAATTTTGCCTAGTTTACTAGTCATGTATCTATTAGTAGTAGGTTTTTATACTGGCCTTATTATGATTGCATTAGCAATTGGTTTAAGCTACATCAATAGATTAATTATTACTATTTCTTCTAAACAAAGTGTCCTATCTACACTTTTATACCCTGTAGGTAGCATAGTTTGTTTTGCTCTCATGATATACTCTATGCTCAATTATGAGGTTCTGAAACCACGATGGCAAAAGAGAACTGAAGCTTTTTAGCCAAAATACTAACGCAGTGAGTTAGCAAGTTTATTGATCGCCGATTCTATGGTTGTTTGAAATTCTTCTGCTACCGCTTTTAGCTCTAGCTGCTTCTTGTTTGCAATTTCTGCGACTGATTTTTTATATTCTGATACTCCGCCATTGCCGTTTATAAGCTGATTCTTAGCCAACAATAAATTAGACTTAAACTGAGTTCTGGTGGACATAGAGTTGTCGCCATTATTACAACCTCCTTGAGCAGTTTTTTGTGCATCAATAATGGTATTTTGATAGCTTTTTATGACTGCTTGTAGATTTTCATTTCGGATAATGACCTGTTTTTCAACTTCTTTATCGTACTCTTCTAAGATGTTATCGTTTTTTTCTCTTCGATTTTTAGTGGCAACATCAACTTGAAGATCGAATTCTTCTATTGCTTGGATCTTGTTTTTATCTTTTTTATATTTTTGTTTTAGTTGATTGATCTGATCCTCTCTATTTTTATCCCATTGTCTACGTAGATTATTTATATCTTTTTGTTTAGATAATATCTCACTTTTGATTTGTTTTTTTTGAGTATTTTTCTGTGAATCGATATAGTCTATTTTGTTATTGATTGTGTTATTTATGGAATTATTAATATTATCGATGTTTTTACAAAAATCTTGCTTGTTTGGATTACTAGCACTAGAATCTTCAGCATTAGCAATATTTACTGGCACTATACTGCTAATAAATACTACAAAAACTACTACTAGTATAATCGAACAAATTCGATTAGTTTGTTTAGAAACTGTTTTCATTGCTAACCTCTCCTAATTGCATAGCCGCCGTGCTAATAGAATCGTTGGTTTTTAGGGTATTGGTAATTGCATCTTGCGACAAACTTAACTCTTGTGACAAATCAGATTTTATAGAATTCACGGTGCTATCAACGGTTCCTTCAGCAGGTATACTTTGTATCGACGAAGTTGTGGAGGTGGAGCTAGATTGATTTCGCAATACCAATCCAACTCCGCCTAAAGCTATAACAATAACTAATACACTTACTGGTGCGAAACTTTTAAATTTAGCATAAGTATTATTTACAAAGCTAGGTTGTGGCTCAGTGTCTTGTAGCAACATTCTTTGACGAAACACCGACTCGGCATTAGATTTTGAAATTTCTGCGATAGTTTTCTTATACACATCACGACAATGGGGTGAGTCGTAGTTAAATTGTGACAATTTCTTTGCTATTTCTTCATTCTGGGGTGTTGTGGTTTTTCTAAACATTTATTTAGCCTTGCTAACTTTAGACAGAGCAGATACTGCTCTTGATAATAACTTTCTTGTTGCTACATCGCTTTTACCAATAATAGCTGCGACTTCGGCTGAACTCATATTTTGCATATATCTAAGCAATAATGCTTCTTGATAATTTGGAGGTAGTTTTTTTAAATTTTCGTATAGAGTCTTTTGCTCTTCTGATTGTAAAACGTCTTGGTGAGGATTATGTGACCTATCAGCAATAAGACTTAATACTTCTTCAGAATTTGTAATTTTCTGGCCTTTTCTTGATTTTGTACGATAATGATCGGCTATTACACTTCGCGCTATACTATAAAGATAAGCCGATGGTTGATAGCCTCTATCTTGCCAATTAGCCAAATTCTTGTGGAATTTTATAAATACCATTTGCACAAGATCATCAGCATCTTCAACGTCACCAACACGAATTAATATGTAGCGATGAAGAGGTGCAAAATACTGATTATATATAGTCTCAAAGGCGTTTTCATCACCATTTTTTGCTCTTGCAACCAAGGCTGCCAAATCTATGTTGTCATCTGATTTTGTTGAATATGCCATATAATACAAGGGCTATTTTAGCAGATAACTACTATATAGCAACTAACCATGTCTTATCTATATACTCTTTTAGAACTAGTAACTTTTACTATTGCCAATATTATCACAATGCCCAAACCGAATAATGCTATTAGCGACATTGATTGGTAAATGTCAGACCATTGTTTCTCCCATAAAGGACGTAAAATAGTAGCCAAAACTGGTACCGAAAACAACATAATAGGTTCAAATAAAAATTTTTTAGATGGCGTTTTATTTAACTTTGGCGATTTAGCTACATAACCCAAATACAGACTTACTAACACCGAGAATATAAAAGTTTCTGCCAACCAGCCAATAAAATTCAAATATGGTACGCCAAAAAAGGCACCGCCGTTGGTCCAAATATACACTTGATTGATAGTAGAGTTTACTGGATCGGCTGCTAAGTCAGTAAGGGTCATTAACATTGCCACACAAACAGAAAAACCCACAATCATCCATCCTTTAATCAAATCAAATCTCTGAAGAATTATTCTAATGAGTAAGTAGCTTGAGTAGGCAATACTAAAATATGTTAGCATCAGTAGCGGTGGTACGCCAAAAAGCAAGGGGCCATTACCAACTGTATTGTAATAATACTGACCAAATATAACACCAGTATGAGTTCCTAAGTACTCAGCAGTATAAGAAACAACGACTATCAATGCCAAAAAAACTGCTATATTTCTCTTGCCTAAAAAACGCGAACCGTGCATTAGACAAAAAACAGAAGGTAATACATACAGTAGAATCGCAAGAGCCGGATTTTTGATATTTGTCAAAAACGCCCCTATTAATATAAATAATAATATCATCCATCTTAATACCGAGTATTTATCTTTAGCATAAGTGTTTTTCATCTTCACTAATTATAAATCTTGTACATAATTAAAAAAAGACCCTTTAAAGGGTCTTTTTTTTCATCTTAGAGAAGAGCTCTACTCGACTTCTTTCATTTCTGAGCCGTGCACAGTAAGTGCGTAGATTATAAGAACATCTACGACTATTACTACTACAGACCATACAGGATAGTAAGGCACGAAAGCTAGGTTGACTACTGCACTTAAAAGAGCAAGTAAAACACCTACCACTCTACCAAAAACATTACCTTTAAATACTGAGGCACCAGCAGCTATTAGCAATACACCTACGAGCACATGTACCCATCCCCAAGTAGTAATATTAACTAGCCAAACGTTTTGTGCACCCACTAATAGTATGTCGTTATTAAATAGCGCTACCAGACCTTGAAAGACACCGAAGATACCGCTTAAAAGCATTACCACTCCGGCGAAGGCCGACCAGCCTACCCAACCTGTTACGTTATTATTTTTTGTTGCCATTTTAGGACTCCTTTTTAGTTATGATTATATTATCTACCTCAATGCCTATAGCTGTCAATATATGAAATATTTCACAACTTTTTATTCTTAAAATTTATTATAAACCTAAGATTTGAGCTTTTTTAGCATCAAACTCAGCCTGTGTAAGAATACCTTGCTCTTTTAACTCGCCTAGTTGTTTTAGTTGAGCAAACTGATCGTCTGTATTTGAAACCGATGCGGTTTGAGGCGCAGGTTCGCTAGCTGCATCTTCTTGAGCATATCTTCTCGCCTGCCTACGACTAACGTTATTTGAAACTGCAGTAGCAGTACCGGCTACTACTGCCGTACGAGCCATTCCTCTTAATAATCCGGGCATTATTTTTCTCCTTTCTTATCAATTTCTTCTGCAGCCTCTGGATGTATGCGTCCTTCGGCTATTAATTCTCCTCCGGCATTTAAAATAGCTTTTTTGAGGTCTTTAGCCCAAAGTTGCTCAACTACTAATAACCCAACAGAGCTATTTTCTTCAATAATCTCGCCCACCTCTGCTACATCTTCTTCGGTAATTAACCCAGGTGTAACGTTATTATTTTTGACAAATTCTGACAACACAGAATCACCTTGTTCGCTTAATTCTAGCGACACTACTTCGCCGGCTTTGTCTTTGCTAATCATAGCAATATCTAGTACGGCAATAATGCCTTTTTCGACCGACTTAGAAAGTTCATTCAATACGTCACCGTTAAATTTATTACCCTTAAAATTAACCACTATATAGTCTATAGGACCACGCATATTTCCTCCTTATTTAATTTATCCCTCTACTACTATTATACTCCTTCGGCCTAACCTAGAGCTTTAGGGCCTGGCTTATTGGCAGGTAGCTTGATAGTAGAGATTAGACCGGCAGTGCTAATAATAGCAAGTAAGATAAATGTAGCACTTAATGACTTTTGTCTGGCTTGGTTGTTTATACTTACAACAGCATCAGATACTTCTTGTGGCTGATTTGCAGTAGCCTCTACTATCTGCTGATCGCTAGCTATTTGAGCTTGACTAGCATAGGCCGATTGCAATTGTTGTTTTTGGCTGTCATTTAGAGTGGTGTTTTGATTAATAGCATTAGTGCTGGTAATAAGGAGCGTGCCAACAATCAAAACACCGCTTATAGCTGTACCAAAGCTCATGCCTAAGTTTTGAAAAGTTGCAAATAAGCCCGAGGCCTCGGCAGAATCTTTGGTGGTAACTGCACTTTGCACCAAATTTTGTAATTGAGAAAATATTATTCCTAAACCAGAGCCGATAAAAGCCAAGCTCGGTACCAGATCCCAGCCGCTTTGGGTTGAGCTAGCTTTTACACCTAGCCAGAATGTTCCTATAATAACCAATACAAAACCACTCTGAACAATTCTACGCGGTGCAAACTTAGTGGCCATAACCGACCCTCTACTTGCCAGTACTAGAATCATAAGCGATAGTGGCAACATAGTAACGCCGGTCATCATTGCATCATAGCCTAGCTGCATCTGCAAAAATAGGGCTAGTGCATACATTGTTCCACCTAGTAAGAACTGAGTGGCAAATATCGATCCGTTACCAGAATTCACAACTGAGTTTTTAAATAACGACAAGTGAATAAGAGGATATTTTTTATTTTTTTCTCTTAGCCTCTCCCAGCCCACAAATATCGCTAACACAACTAGTCCGATAGCAACAAACCATACTGTCGGAGACAATTCGCCGGCACTTATAAGCACCACTCCATTAACAACAAAGTCTTGTCGGGCAGTAATTAACCCGTAAGTACTAGCAAATAATATACCCTGCACCACGAAAACCATGCCTGCAGCCAATAAACCCACGCCTAACCAGTCAAGTTTTGGTTTTATCTTATCTAGCACCGAATCTTTAATAATACCTCTTCTAATTAAGATATATGCCACTACTATAACTTCTGCAGCAAAGGCATATCGCCAACTGGCATAGGTAGTTAAAAATCCACCTATCAATGGTCCAAATCCAGCACCTACAGCTCCCATTGCGGCTACTGTGCCATACGCCTTAACTCTTTTCGGTCCACTCTCGAAATTACTAGCAATAAGAGATATCATGGCAGGAATAATTAGCGCGGCGCCCAAGCCTTCTAATAAAGACCAGCCAATTTTAAGCACAGTTATGTTTGGCGCTATTGCAGTAATTGCCGAGCCAGTACCATAAATACACAGACCTATTATGAAGGCTTTTTTGCGACCAATAATATCGCCAATTTTAGCGCCAGCTATCATGAAGGCAGCCATTACTAAGGTGTAAAAAGTGATTGCACTCTGTACCCCCGAAATAGTTGTATTTAGATCTTTTACAAGCGTTGAGATACTCACGTTCATCACCGTAGTATCTAGCGTGAGTATCAATTGAGCCATAGCCAGTAAGATCAATATCTGTTTTTCTACTTTTTTCATATATTAGTTTAATTATAGCAAAATAATTGTTATTTTATTTCATCAATTTAAACTATTATAGAGATATTATATTTTTTAATTTCTGTAAGATAATATTTTGCAGAATCTGCATCAACTTTACCAAGATAATTATTTTGTGTCTTTTCTAATATGCTCAGTAAGTTCGAATTGACTGCAGTTACTGGATTACTAACTTCGCTGGTTCCTCCGAAACCATCTGTACTGTTATCAAGCTCAGTGTTAGTCATGGTAATATAGCCTTCAATTGGTCCGTTGCTCTCTGTTGGAACATTATATTCGAATATTCCATCATGAACATCGCCATAAACTATTTGACTACCAATTAAATAATGAGCGTCCATACTGTCATTTGCCGGTAAAGCGCCTGGGTTACCAAAAAATTCTAATCTATAACCGTTCACTCCAGGGTGATTATCAGAAACATCTAGATTATAATGCACAATTATTTTGCTTCCTTGAATTATAACGCTAGTTATTTCGGGATAATTTAAATAGTCATTTGCACCACCAGTATCTTGATCATCAATATCATTAGGAGTTCTTCCTATTTGTGATGTAGGACCACCACTTGTGGTAGTACCCTCCATTAGATCAATAGACATTCCATTGTTTGAGAAAATACTATTACCTACAAACGAATTTTTGTCAGAACTTAAAGGCCTCATAACCATGGCGCCAGCTCCAGCAAAAGTTTTATTACCGGCTATTATATTGCCTTCGCCTTGATTTACTCCGCCAATAAGATTATCTGTACCATTCCCACCGATACCAGCTCCAGCATAACCATTACCTAAATTGTCCAACTGACCTAGCACATTTATACCAATATAATTTCCCTGAATTTTATTACGCGAAGATCTTTGTAGATTAGATTCGTATGAGAATATAACAACTCCATTTACAGCATTTGCCGAAATAACATTTCTGGTATTTGTATCTGCTGATCCAACTTGATTATCTGAAGCATGGCCCAATATAATGCCCATAAATCCATTGCCTAGACCAACCATACCGTTAGACTGAAGCCCTACTATGTTACCAAACACTTTATTAAGATTACCGTTAGTAATTGCTATTCCATTTCCTGAATTACCACTTGCTAGATTTCTATCTGCCGGATTGTATCCACCGACTATGTTGTTGTCGCCACTCTGTATAAAAATACCATCTCGATTGGGATTCGCCTGTAGGCCCTGCCTATCACAGCCAATATAATTTCCAGCTATACTATTGTTATTTCCTATTACTAAAATACCTGCACCCTTAAAATTCTGCACAACGAGACCTTTTACAGCCGAGTTGCTAGCAATAATTCTCAAGCCATCAAGATTGCCAACAATGTTAGTGCCATTAATGACAATATTTAAATTCGCATTAATACCATTGTTTTCTGAGATTAAGCTGTTTGGCATGGAGCCTTTCTGACTAAATCCGTCAATGATTATGCTGTCAGTAATGTCTGGCAATGGGCTCATTAAATTAATTTTGTGTTCTCCATCGCCTTCAATATCAAACGAAATTCTGTCTTGACCGGGCTTACTGTTAGCTATGTTTATTGCTTGTCGTAAAGAACCAGGGCCGGAATCGTTAGTATTAGTAACTTCAGTGCTAGAATCTGAAACAATTTGAGGGATACTTAATTCACTAGTACTTCCATAACCATCGGTACTTGCATCTTTTTCAGTAGCTGTTGCTGTTAAATAGAATGTCTCTAAATTTTGTAATTCAGATGGCACGTTTAGCTTAATAGTATAGCTTCCTGAGCTACTTAATTCTGCAGAACCTGCATATTTTTCTGCTTCAAAATTATTTTTTGAATTGATGTAAAATTCTACATGATATCCTTGAGACTGATTATCTTCATCTAAATTATAATTAACCGTAATCTCATTTGTAGTATTTTTAGTTGCTTTAGTAATTTGAGGATAATTGAGTTGTTTATTTGCTCCGCTATCACTATCTCCAGCATCGTTTGGCGTTGGACCAAAATATTGACCGTTAATATTGGGGTCAGATGACCAGTAAGCCAAATCTATACCTATACCTTTATTCTGATAAACCTTATTCTTTAAAAATGAATTATTTACATTAGTACCCATAAATGCACCATCGCCATAGTCTGCTATGCCCTGTTCGTTGTTGTAGGCAATAATATTTTCTTCACCTTCCGCAATACCACCTATTCTATTATTGTAGGCCTTCCCTTCTACAGCCACGCCATTACCCTCGTTCGGTACTGCAACTTCACCAGTCACATTTGTGCCAATGGCATTACCAATAACTGTATTGTTATAACCGCCATCTCTAATAGTAAGTCCCGTAGGATTGTGACTACCTACATATGAGTTACCCGATATTACATTTCTTGCAGCGACTGAACTACCGCCAACAATAATGTCATGTGAGGCTCTGGTAAAGTTGGCGTTACTTACTGTTGAAATATGAACCCCGGCTGTTGGATGCCCAGAACCTAAACTGTGCACCATCGGGTGGTTACTAGTATAATCGGTACCAACATAATTACCCTGAACCAAAGTATTACTACAGCCATCTCTAAAAGAGATACCGAACTCCCAGCTACTACCAATGACATTCTTGGCAGTCGGATCTGTACCTCCTAACAGATCATTATGAGAATTGCCCATTAGTACTGCGTTACCAAGGCCCCATTGCCATCCACTAGGTAGGCCCTTAACACCATCTGCTGCACTACCGATATAATTACCTTGCAGGACATTATATTCTGAAGGGTTACTACTATCTCCTTCATTACCCCAAAAAATATCACCTCCCATATTAGCTGCTACTATGTTGCGCATTTTAGCTTCAAGACCACCGATTCTCATATGATTACTAGCATTGGCAAAAATGCCATAGCCATACGACACCGTTGGCGTACTACGACCATTTGTTGCTGCATTCATACCGGTTATATCAGTACCAATATAATTTCCTTCAATAGCTAAATAATTAGAATTACCTATTTCGATTCCACTATTTGAACAATTCCCTATTACTAGCCCTCTAATAATAGTATTATTTGCTCCATTAATAATTAAGCACGACCCTGTACCATTGGGCATACTAGAGCCGTCAATATTAATCTTGAGAGTACCGTTAAACGGCATAGGTGAATTAGCAGTATTTTCGATTGCCCCAGATTGGCTATAGCCATCAATTGTAAGTTGATCTGTTATTTGCGGCAAACTACTCGATATGCTTATTGTGTGCGCTTCATTGCCAGGAATATTAAAAGTGATTACATCTGGCCCAGCGTTTTGGTTGGCAGTATTAATAGCCTCTCTTAGAGAGCCGGCACCTTCATCATTAGTATTAGTAACTACTATAGCTGGCGAAAAAAGGGTTTGACTAGATGTGTTAGTAAGGGCTTGGTATAAAACCGTCTTCTTTGACAAAGCTGTGGTGCTCTGAAGAACTTTTTTTGATCCAGATAATTTTTGCAATGCTGCTGACGTAATCTTTGAGTTAAAAAATAGCGCAATTAATAATATTGTTGCTGTAATAGTAATAAAAGCAGAGTTTATACCAATTTTTTTCATATCGTTAGATTTAACTATTTTTTAGTAATAAATACAAGCTTAAGTAATATAAATGAGAATCAAAAAAACGACCCATGGGGTCTCAAGACGATAGCATATTGGCAGGGGTGGCAGGGATCGAACCCGCGACCTTCGGTTTTGGAGACCGACGCTCTAGCCAGCTGAGCTACACCCCTACGTCAAAATAACATTGCCGTTTGCGGTAATTTATTTTGACACAATAAATACCTAAAAACTTCCGTGTTATTTTTCCTTTCAAAACTTCAAAAAGACATGTCTTGGTTTAAAGTTTTGGTTAGCCCAAGTGCTAACTGGTTTATTTTAGCTTATTTTGGCTTTTTTATCCAATTTGGTATTGGGCGTTTACCTATGTCGGTGCGGTATTGCATTCCATTAAAGTGAATCTTTTTTACTGCTTCGTAAGCCTTGTCTAATGCTTTATTGAGCGTTTTGCCAGTAGCAGTTACACCAAGTACCCGGCCACCATTGGTTACTAGCTTATCTCCTTCTAACTTTGTACCGGCATAGAATACTACAATATCGCCGAACTTTTCGGCATCGTCTACACCAGTTATAACCTCGCCTCTATTATAGTTTCCTGGGTAACCGCCAGAAGCTAATACAATACAACAAGCAAACTCACCAGCCCATTCTATTTTTAGCTTGTCTAAGTTGCCTTTGGCACAAGCTAGTAGTATTTCTAATAAATCACTCTTGAGTAAGCGCATATAGCTTTGGGTCTCTGGGTCGCCAAATCGAGCATTGTATTCAATAACATAATAATTATTTTTCGAGATCATTAAACCCGGATAAAGCAGCCCACTAAAACTACTATCTTGTAATTTTAATTCATTCAGAACAGGGCCGACCAGCTCGCCACCAAGATCTTCAACATAATTTTGATTTGCCCATGGTACTGGTGAAATAGTGCCCATACCACCGGTATTCGGGCCGGTATCGCCATCACCTATTGGTTTATGGTCTTGTGAGCTCGGAAGCATTGCATGTGTTTTACTATCACAAAATGCATGCAAACTTATTTCGGTACCCTCCAAGAACTGCTCTATTACTACTTTGCTACCAGATTCACCAAAAATATCATCTAGCATCATACTTTTAAGAGATTTTTGGGCTTCTTTTTTGTTGTGACAAATTATCACACCTTTACCCAATGCTAGACCATCTGCTTTAATCACTACAGGGTAATCAATTCGATCTAAATATTTATTTGCTTTGTTAATATCGTTGAATTCTTTATACTTTGCAGTATTTACTCCTGCATTTAGCATTATTCTTTTAGCAAACGACTTTGAAGACTCTATTTGAGCGGCCGACTGGGTTGGGCCAAAAACTAGAATGTTATTTTTTTGTAGCTCATCAGCAAGCCCAGATGCAAGCACATCGTCAGGCCCAATAACCACAAAATCAATATTATAAAGTTTACATACCTCTAGGACTTCTTTGTGAGCTGTAATATCAATATCAACATTGATCGCTACCTGTGCAGTACCGGCATTACCGGGTGCTACATATAATTTATTAAGTTTTGGAGACTGACTAATTTTCCAAGCTAAGGCGTGCTCTCTACCGCCCGAACCTATAATAAGAACATTCAGTTTATTTTGACTCATCGGTCTTTTTCATGAGTGAGTAGAATGCACCATAAACTATTAAGCCCGGGATAATGCCGGTAAGTATAATAAGTATAATTGCAGCTATTCTAACCCAAATAGGGTCTTTTTTGTAGTACTTGGCAATACCGCTAGCTACACCTCCTACGCGAGCGTTTTTGGTATCAAGCTCTAGTTGTGGTTCTGGTTTTTTTGATTTTTTGGGCATAAGTATATATTACCAAAGAAACGGTTTTTAGCGATGAAAAAGTAACCTTTTTCATCGTAGAGGAGTTTGATTGTGCGAGTTGAAGCAAAATTTTTTCTAAAGATTTTGCGAAAACCTAAACAATCAAACGACGACTGGAGCCACCCGCGGGATTTGAACCCGCGACCCCTTCCTTACCATGGAAGTGCTCTACCCCTGAGCTAGGGTGGCGTGGAGCCCGCGAGAGGAATCGAACCCCCAACCTGCTGTTTACAAAACAGCTGCTCTAACCAATTGAGCTACGCGGGCGTATTCTCTTTATTTATAACGCAATTAAAAAGCTTACTTTTTAATTGATAAGGAGACGAACTTGTGAAGGCTGTCGTAAAATAGCTCTATCTGTTTTACAAAAGTCATAACAATTCGTCGACGTGGTGCCGGGTGAGAGATTCGAACTCCCGAAGGCACAAGGCCGTCAGATTTACAGTCTGATGCGTTTAACCACTTCGCTAACCCGGCATATGTTTTAAAATACAGATTTAAGTTTACCAGCTTAGCGAACTTTTTTCAATTGCTGAGGAGGTTGCATGGCTGCCCTAGCTCGAGGATTATTTGGCTCCAACTTTAGTACTTTTTTAAATAATAGCTTAGCCTCTTTTTCTTTTTTCTCATGCAAGTAAGCGTCAGCTAGAAGAACCATTATTTCTGTGTTTTCTGGCTCAAGCCCATTAGCTTTCTCAAGTGTCTCGACTTGTAAATCAAATTTATTGAGTATTCTATATATACGAGCTAAACTTACTAGTCGGCTTACCTTCATCTCCATATTGAGTGATTTCTCTAATGCTTTTGCCGACATCTCAAATTCACGCGTCTTAAAATACATCATAGCAAGATTATGATAACTTGCAGCGTTTGGATATGTGTCGGCGACAATCTTAAAGCACTCAATCGCATCTTCATTGTTTCCGAGACTAGAATAAATAAAACCAAGCCGGCTGTAAGCAAGGCTATTTTTATGATCTACGCGTAATACTTTTAGGTATGCTTTTTCGGCAGCTAGTAAATTTTTTTCGGCATAATATCTACCAGCAATTTCTAATAGGCTGTCTAGCACCTCGTCTTGGCTTGGTGGTGCTACAGAAAGATTATTTATTATCTTGTCGGCTACAAAACTCTTTTTATTTACAACAGCAAAAATAGTGATGATAAATATTATCACTAGTAATATTACCTCAAGAATCATGTCTTATTCCCCTTCAAGTTGTAAGGCGAGATTTTCTAAAACCAGCCTAGGGTTAACATTAAAGTCAATTTGTTTGCAAGCTTGCAAAATGCTTTCTAAAACTTCCACGTGGTTAAGTATAGTAGATTCAGAACGCAATGTATAGGTTAGATACTGTATAAACTCTCGGCTTTTTTTTGATTGATATACTGCATCGGCCACTACAAACTTTTCTGTAATACTTTTGGTAGCAAAAACATTTGCTTGCTGGGCTAACAATCTATAATCTTCTTTGTTGTTATTATTGATAATTTCTATAGCCAAGTCAGGATTGCCTAGGGCTATATCTAATACTTCTTTGGTATCATGTTGTGAAACATTGTATTGTTTTGATATATATTCTATTAAGCTAGATTTTTCAGGTAGCTCAAAATTTATTATTTGCGATCTCGAAACAATTGTTGGCAAAACAGATGAAAGATGTGATGCAATAAGTAAAAAAACCGTATTATCTGGGGAATCTTCAAGATTTTTTAAAGTTGCATTGGCAGCTTCTAAGCCAATGTTGTCAATGCCATTTATAACTACAAGCCGTTGCTTTGAGCTAGATTTCTGCCAAAGTTTTTTATTGAGATCGTGGATTTCTGTAATAGAGATTGCTTTATTTTCTTTTGGAGAAACTTCTATAAATTCTTCTGAGAAATCATTTCGTAATTTTTCAAAATTATTGGAGTCTAAAAGCTTTTTGGCTATTTCTTCTATAGCCTCTAGTTTACCAAGATTGTCATCACCACAAAAAATATAGCAGCCAGATTGATTTTGAACGATAGAATTTATCTTTTTTTGAGTGGTTTCGGTGACTGGATACTGCATATTTATAAGTTTTTTAAAAATTCTTGCAGTTCATCTGGTAGTGGTGCCGTAAAATTATATTCTTTTGAAGAATCGACAGTAGGCAACTCAAACTTCAGGCTACTGGCATGCAAAAATTGTCTGTTTAAATTAACGCGGTTTTTTGCTCTACCGTACTTACTGTCGCCCACAATAGGATGCCCAATGTGAGCAAATTGAACTCTAATTTGGTGGGTTCTGCCGGTAAATAACTTTACTTCTATCAAACTACAATGCTTATATTTTTTTATTACTTTATATTCACTTAAAGACCTTTTACCTTCTGCACTTATAGTCATTTTGGTAGGACTTACCTTGCTTCTCGCAATAGGAAGGTCTATTTTTGCTTTTGGTTCTTTCAAGCTACCCTCTACAAGAGCAATATATTTTTTTTGCACTTTGCGATTCTTAAACTGAGACTGCAGATCGTTCTTTGCTTGCAAGGTGCGTGCCAAAACCATAACTCCAGAAGTGTCTTTATCTAAACGGTGCACTATACCAGATCGTTCATTGTCTTTATAATTTATTTTATCAGCAAATATTCTGGCTACCGACTCTTGATTAGAACTATTGGGCGAATAAACTACCAATCCGGCCGGTTTGTTTATAACTACAATCTGATCGTCCATAAACAATACCTCTGGTTTTTTAATAATCTCAATAACCTCTTTATTCATTCCTTTTTGCTTCTCAATATTTACCTCTACAAAATCATTAAGCTTCAGTACATAGCTAGATTTAACGTGTTTATTATTTACCGCAACATCTGAGTTATCTATTATTGTCTGCCATTTACTACGCCCATATTCTGAGTACTTTTGCGATAAAACAAAATCGACACGCTTGCCTTCTTCTAAATAATCAGCCACGAAACTATATTTTTTCATCAATTTTTATAATTGTTGGCTTAGTGTATCTAGCTGCGATCGAGTGCCCATAAGAATTAGTTTGTCACCAGAATAGAGTATTTCATCGCCGCTAGGGTTTACCTTGCTAGTACCATCTACGCTATTTAGCGCCAAGACTGTAGCCGATGTGCTTGCGGTGTGTAAAAATTGCTTGAGTCGCATTCCTACCACTACTGAGTGCTTAGGGATAATAACTTCTTCTACCTCAAGCTCTGAGTTCGATTTTGCACTTAATATCTCCATAAAATCAACCACTCCGGGGCGAATGAGCATGGTAGCCATATGGAATCCGCCAATTTGATTTGGCATAGCTACTTTGTCGGCTCCAGCCTTTTCGATTCTAGAAACATTTTCACTGTGATTAGCTCTGGTTACAATATAGAGATGAGGATTTATCTGGCGTGAAGTAAGTGTTACAAATAAGTTACTAGAATCATCCCCAAGAGCTGCAACCAAGCCTCGGGCCTTGTCAATCTTGGCTCTGTGTAATACCTCCTCTTTGGTTCCGTCGCCGACAAATGCAGTAAACCCACGAGCTATGGCATCTTTTACTAAATTCTCGTCTTTATCAATACCAACAAACTTCACTTTTTCTAAAGATAGTTCTTTGGCTATATTCATACCTACACTACCAAGCCCACAGACTATGTAGTGATCTTTTGCATTTACTAGTTTTGCTTTCATTTTATTTCTTTTTAAGCCGTCTCCTAAATTAATCATATAATCTGCAAGCGTTTTGAGCAAATAGGCTATTACGATCAAACTCAGTACTATAAGCGCAATTATAACAACCCTTGAGCCAACATCGTCCATATGAAAGTTGTCGTGGTGTGATAATACAATATAAATTGATCTGTACAGGCCTTCAGAGTAACTAATATGCTCAAATAGGCTTAGTAAATAAGTAGAGGCAGCAATAACTGCAATGCTTGCCAAAACTAATCTCAAAAACGAACGTCTATTGGGTGACATAACCCAATTATAGCAAAAAATCCGCATGTAGCGGATTTTTTGTAGTTAACGTTTAGAGAACTGCGGAGCTTTGCGAGCCTTCTTAAGCCCTGGTTTTTTACGTTCTTTAACGCGCGAGTCACGCGTGAGTAAACCTTCTTTTCTTAAGCTTGCTCGGTAGTCTTCATTGAGAGCCAATAATGCTCTAGCAATTGCTAATCGAGCAGCTTCTGCCTGAGCCTTCAGCCCGCCACCACTAACTTTAATACTGACGTCAGACGATTTATCTTTAGACAACAAAACTAATGGCGATCGAATAATTGATTCGTATTCATCTTTGCCAAAATAATCGGTAATTGTTTTTTCATTTATTAAAATCTGGCCTTTTCCATCAACAAGTCTAGCGGTAGCTATGGCTCGTTTTCTTCTACCTACGCCTGGGTAATATTGGGTTTTTGGACTCATTTAGTTTTCTCCATAGTAATAGTTGTTAACTTTTGACTAGAATGGGGGTGTTCATCATTGGCATACACTTTTAAATTTTTTAACATTTTAGCCTGAAGTTTGTTCTTAGGAAGCATACCGCTTACAGCGTCTTCAATAACTTTGTTGGGGTTTTTTACTAACTGCTCTCGCAAACTAATTTCACGAATTCCTCCTGGGTAACCAGTGTGACGGTAGTACATTTTGTCAGTTAATTTTTGACCAGTAACTTTTATCTTGGCAGAGTTAATTACTACTACCTTATCACCAGATATTACGTTGGGGGTGTATGACGGTTTATTCTTACCAGTAAGAATGGTTGCTATAGTACTAGCCAGTCGGCCTAAAGTTTGATTTTTGGCATCAATAAGAACCCAGTCAGATACAATTTCGTTTTGTTTGGCAGAATAAGTTTTCATTACTTTTTATCCTCTTTTTTTGGTTTGACGCCGGTGATTTTGGTTTTTACTTCGTTCTTTGGAGCTTTTTTACTCTTTGACTTGGTGGAGTTGGCTTTTTTAGGCTCGGCTTTAGCTGTGTTAGTCGATTGATTCTTAAGATACTCTTCGTCTAATACAAGCTCAATAATGGCCATTGGTGCCCCATCACCCAATCTAGTTCCGGTTTTTATAATTCTGGTATATCCACCATTACGAGACTTAAAGCCATTTACTAAATCGTAATTTAGTTTTTGAGCTGCAACCGGATTAATCGTATTGCTCATTATTTGCCTATAAGAGGCTAAGTTTTGCTTTTTTGCATAGGTTACTTGTTTCTCAAAAAATGGCGCCAAAACCTTGGCCTTGGTCTCGGTGGTTTCAATGCGTTCATATAGAATTAAACTATCGAGTAAGCCACGCAAAACAGCCCGACGAGGTCCGGATGTTCTTGATAGTTTCTTGGTACTATAAGCGTGACGATGCATTTTTTTACTCTTGCTCTTTTTCTACATTACTTACGCCTAATTCTTCAAGTTTTTCTAAAACTTCTTCATAGGCTTTTTGACCAAATCCTTTAAGCTCTTTTAATTCACTTGCTTTAAGATCCATGATTTCA
>CAZEIU010000004.1:0-39042 GCA_964512085.1 uncultured Candidatus Saccharibacteria bacterium | reverse complement strand
CGCCAGCCTGTCGAATCATTGTTATTATTTTTTTGATCGTTGTCCCGCGAACTATCGAGTCGTCTATAAGTACTACCTTTTTGCCTTTAAGATGATCTGGTAAAGGATTTAACTTCATATGTACAGCCTTCTCGCGTAGAGCCTGAGTGGGCGCAATAAAAGTTCGGTGTATATAGCGATTTTTAATTAGGCCATGATCGAACTCCATACCTAGAGTAGAGGCATAGCCTAAAGCGGCCGGTATAGCCGAGTCGGGTACTGGCACCACAAGATCAGCTTGGGCAGGGAATTCTCTGGCTAATTCTTTGCCTAAGTTGCGTCGCGCCTCATTGACCAATTTACCGGCCAAAACACTATCTGGGCGAGCAAAATAAATAAACTCAAATATTTCTAGCTTGGGGTTGGGCTTTGCTATCTCATAGCTCTTAATGCCTTGATTATTTATTTTTACCAGCTCACCGGGCTTAACATCTCTTACTAATTTTGCTCCAACAAGATCAAAGGCACAGGTTTCTGAGGCGACAATATAACCATCTGCTAGTTTACCAATACTCAATGGCCTGATTCCACAATGGTCCCTAAAGGCGTATAAGGCATTTTTGGTAAGCAGAGTTACGCTAAATACCCCAGTAAAAAGCGGCCAAGCTAATTTTATTGCTTGTACCAATGATTTACCGTGGTAGAGATAATATCGTATTGCATCTGTCATCATCTCGCTGTCGTTGCTACCTCTCTTGTAAATAGATTTAGACTTCAAAAATTCTTTAAGTTTTTGCACAGATGGCAAGTTGCCATTATGAGCCAGAGCAATTACATCATCGCCTCTTATAACTGGCTGAAAATGACTATCGTGCTTATCGCCAGAGGTTGAATAACGATTGTGGCCTATGGCAAAACTACCTTGTAGTTGCTGTAAGTCTTCTTCACGATAAACTTGTGCTACCAAACCATGGTCACGTCTAGAGAAAAAACGCCCATCCTGACAACTAACAATGCCCGAGCTTTCTTGTCCACGGTGTTGTAATGCCGAAAGTGCAAAGTATGAAATACGAGCAGCCGATTCGTTTTTGGAGTATACACCCACGACACCACATTTTTCTTTTAGTACAGACAAAGAAACCCTCCTTTTTGAACTAATTTAATTCTATTGTATCATAGTGGATATGCTAAAAATAATTGCCGGGCAATACAAAAGTCAAAAAATAGAGTATCCCAAAAATGGCCTTACTCGACCTGTTAATCAAAAAGTAAGGGGTGCTATTTTTAATGTATTGAGTAGTATCGTTCAAGACTCAATCATACTAGATTTGTTTGCTGGCTCGGGCGCATTAGGCATAGAGGCTATAAGTCGTGGAGCCAAGCAGGCAGTTTTTGTTGATAACAGTATAGAGGCGTGCAAAACTATCAAAAAAAACATTGCTAATTTAAAAGTAGCTGTGCCTACAGAAATAATAAAAAAGGATGTTAATAAATATTTAGACGAAGTAAGTGATAAATTTGATATTGTATTTATAGACCCACCTTATGCTGAATTTTCACCAGAGCTAGCCAATAGGGCCCTAAATCTGTTAAAATCTACAGGTGTGTTGGTAGTAAGTTGTTCTAGCAAAAAAGAGTTGTCAGACATTAGTAATTTAGTTAAGATAATTCAGCACAAAACTTACGGTGATACACAAATTTTATTTTTATCTCATCGATAAGCCGCGGTGGTGGAATTGGTAGACACGCTAGTCTTAGGAACTAGTGGGGTAACACCCGTGAAGGTTCAAGTCCTTTCCGCGGCACCAAGAAATTATATATGAACAACACCCTAAATATTATTGGCGGTCAACCATTGTATGGAGAAATAAATCTCCGAGGCGCTAAAAACGCCCTACCTAAAATAATGGTCGCTTCATTGCTAAGTGATGAAGAATCAATTATTTCTAATGTTTCAGACATTTCTGATGTCGAAATTGTGACCGAAATGATTGAGCTCATGGGTGGAGAAGTTGAGAGGGTCGAACCCGGCACTATCAAAATTAGTTCTCGCAAATTAAAGCTAGCCAGCGCAAAAGATCTACATAAAATTGCCGGCACGAGTCGTATCCCAATATTATTCGCAGGGCCATTACTGCATCGACTCGGTCGGGCTATATTGCCATCGCTTGGTGGATGTGAAATTGGCACAAGGCCAGTTGATTTTCATTTGGCAGCATTACAAAGCTTAGGCGCCAAAGAACACGATATAGAAGGTGGCTATGAGCTATCGGCCGATCATCTAAAAGGCGCCAAAATAGAGCTGAATTACCCAAGTGTAATGGCCACCGAGCAAATTATAATAAGCTCAACCTTGGCTGATGGAGTGACGCAAATAAAAAACGCTGCTGTAGAGCCTGAGATTATTGATCTAATTTGTGTTTTGCAAAAAATGGGCGCAATTATATCAGTAGACACCGATAGAGTTATAACAATTACTGGGGTTAAAAAACTGCGTGGTTTTAAACACAAGGTAATGCCCGATCGTATTGAAGCCGGCAGTTGGGCCTGTGCTGCCGCAGCAACTGATGGCAAAATATTTGTGCGTGGTGCTCGTCAAGCCGACATGATGGCTTTTTTGAATGCTTTTAGACAAATTGGTGGTGAATATAATGTGAGCGATGAGGGTATTGAGTTTTGGCGCGGTAAACATACTCAACCAATAAGTTTAGAGACCGATGTGCATCCAGGTTTTATGACTGATTGGCAACAACCATTTACGGTACTATTAACACAAATTGAAGGTCTCTCTACAGTGCACGAGACTGTTTACGAGGATCGTTTTGGCTTTACTAAAGTACTAAACGAAATGGGCGCTAATATTCAACTCTACCAAAACTGCCTGGGCAAGTTGCCTTGTAGGTTTGCTCAACGCAACTATAAACACAGCGCTGTTATATCTGGTCCGACCAAACTAAAAGGTCAAACAATTAAAGTACCCGATCTGCGAGCAGGCTTTAGTTATGTAATTGCTGCGCTTGTTGCCGAGGGTCAAACTACCATTACCAATATAGAACTCATTGAGCGGGGCTATGAAGATTTTGAGAACAAGCTCCGGTCTATAGGTGCGCAAATAGTTGAATAGAGAAGTTAAGGTATTGACCAATATAGTTTAATTTGATACACTTGTTTTTATCTTTTGTACCTTACATTATTGCTGTTTCATTATTTGGGACAGCTACAGCTGAGATAAATAATATACTAGCTGTAGCTGCCACAGATAGTGAGCAGTAAACAATGTGTGTCGCTTCGTTAGAAAGGCCGGAGTTAAATCTAGGCTCGAAAACGCGGCGATACCACTACATCATAAGGTAACTTGCATGGGTGCATGCCAAAACACCTTGCCGGCGGGCCAAAACGTCTTGCAAGTCTTGTGATGTAGCGCGGGAGGTATAGCTCAAAATAGAATAGAGCAGCCGTTGATCGACGGAAGACAAGGGGTCGAATCCCTCTCCTGCACTGCCTTTTCTTGTCGAGCTCTGCGGGGCAAGACTTAGAAAAGGTTACCCGCTTCGGGTGGTTGGCGTGGGTCTCTGACCTTCAACCAGCCACCCGTTGTGGGACCACCTCGTGGACGTAGCTCAGTGGTAAGAGCGGCCAGCCGTGTACTGGTGTCGCCGGTGGTTCGAATCCGCCCGTCCACTCTCGTATATTAATTACAACCTCAACACTTTAGTGTTGGGGTTTTTACTTATGCTTGGTGTTTTTGTTTTACTACTCTAGAATACATAATCATACCCTTCAAGAAAGGCGCACCTAATTATGGCCGACGTAGTACTGCCAAAAGCTCCTATAATGGATAACTTTTATCTTAAGGTTGTGTCTGGTGGCTACGATCATCTTGCTCACGCTTTAGAGCTAGCCTTTGCTTATGAACAACATTTAGCATATTCATGGAGAATCGATACAGACAATGGTTTTCAGTTATTTAGATCCGGTCCCAATGGTAGTCCTGTCGGTACAGAGTTCCCAATTCCGCACAATTATCAAATGGCTGCCGATGTAGTTTGGGCATGGCTCAAAGAACTGTCAAAAAATAGAGATAGGTGGGTACAGTATGCCGGTGCAGAAGATGACTTTGATGGATCGGCCTACATGAATGCCTTCTGTGTAGAAGCAAGTGGTTTTCTTATGTCTGGTGATAATGTATACCTTATTGCAAAAGTAAAGCCTGCTTGGCAAGAAGCTCATAAGTAGCACGATTTATCCACATCTATATGATGTGGGTTTTTATTTACAAAAAGGCAATATTTTGCTAAGCTATGCAAACATGATTAAACACACTATTACCAACAAAGCCAAAAACGAACAAACCTTGCTTATTACTGTCGATGAGCAGTTTATTACCCCATATAAACAATCAGTACTAAAACGACTCAAAAAAGGCCTTAAGGTCGACGGTTTTCGGCCTGGCAATGTTCCTGACAACATCGCTGAGCGCGAGCTAGGTGAAGCCAGAGTACAAGCCGAAGTGCTCGAAGAAGTAATAATGCACGCTTATTCTAAGATAATTAGAGAAGCCAAGATAGAAACTGTAGCTAGCCCGCAGATTAATTTAAAAAAGTTTGTACCATATAGCGAACTCGAATTTGAAGCAGTAGTTGCCGTAATGCCAGATATTAAAATCGATTTAACCAAGCTTAATCTTAAGAAACCAAAAGTAGAAGTTACTAGCAAAGAGATAAATGACACATTGCAAAATCTAGCTGATAAAACAGCTGCTAAAAAAGACAGCAAAAGTTCAATCAAAAAAGGCGACGAAGTAAGTTTTGATTTCGACGGCACCAAAGACGGTAAAGCAGTAGAAGGGGCCTCAGCCAAAGGCCATGTTTTGGTAGTTGGAGAGGGTAGTTTTATACCAGGATTTGAAGACAATTTAATAGGTCTAAAAACAGGAGACGAAAAAAGTTTTGAAGTAACTTTTCCAAAAGACTATCACGCTAAAGAATTGGCTAATCAAAAAGTTACTTTTAAGGTAAAGATAAACAAAGTTCAAACTTTGAGCAAAACCAAAATTGATGACGCTTGGGCTAAAACTGTAGGTCCTGTTAATAACCTCAAAGAACTAAAAGCCGAAGTAGAAAAAACTCTTATTCAGCAAAAACAGGCCGACGCCGATAAAGCCTACGAAAATCAAGTCTTAGAAAAAGCCATTGAACTCGCCAAGCTAGAAGCGCCAGAGAGCCTAGTCAGCGAACAGATGTTACGAATGCGCAATGAAACCGAAGAGAATCTCAAAAACAGCGGCTTAGACCTGCAAAAATATTTACAACTCCAAAACCAAAAACCTGAGGATTTTGAAGCTCAACTTAAGGTAGAATCAGAAAAAAGAGTAAAACTTGGTCTAGTATTGCGCTACATCATAGAATCTCAAAAAATTGAGCTTTCAGATGCTGAAGTAGAAAACGAGTTGTCGAAATTAAGCGCACAATATACAGACCCAAAAATGCAAGAAGAGCTAACCCACGATTACTTCAAGCAAGATTTGCGCAATCATTTGCTTACACAAAAGGCCGTTACAGTACTTATAGAAGCAGCCCAAAAATAAACTTTTTTGTGCTAAAATAAGTTTATGAATGAAAAAGATTTTTATAATAACTCTATTTTAGTACCAACCGTAATTGAGAAAACTCAAGGCGGAGAGCGGGCTTATGATATTTATTCTCGTTTGTTAAAAGAAAGAATAATTTTTCTGGGTACTGGTATCGATGATACAGTGGCAAACTTAGTTATCGCCCAGCTACTTTTTTTGCAAAGTGAAGATCCGAGTTCAGATATTAGTTTGTATATTAATAGCCCCGGCGGCAGTGTGACGGCAGGACTAGCCATATACGACACTATGCAACACATTACTCCCGATGTTAGTACAATATGTGTGGGTATGGCTGCAAGTATGGGTGCATTTTTGCTAGCTTGTGGTCATAAGGGTAAACGATTTGCCTTGCCTAACAGCAGAGTAATGATTCATCAGCCTTCTGGTGGATTTCAGGGCACTGCGGCAGATATTGAGATAACTGCTAATGAAATTATAAAAATACGCCACAAGCTAAACTCAATTTTGGCCGAGAAAACCTCACAAAAAGTCGAAAAGATTGCCAGTGATAGCGATAGAGATTTTTGGCTAAGTGCTGATGAAGCTCAAAAATACGGCTTAGTCGATAAAGTAATAGAAAAAACTCCGACTAAGAAAAAAGATTAGAATACTGTGTATTACGATGTTTTAAAAAATAAAAATTTTTTAAAGATATGGTCGGCTCAACTCACCAGTCAGTTGGCCGCAAACCTACTTAACTTTGCGCTTATTATTAGAGTATATGAGCTGGCAGCTACTACTCGATACGCCAATATCGCTGTAAGTTTATTGATCTTAGCTTTTGGTTTGCCATCGATTATTTTTGCAGTACTGGCAGGAGCTTATGTAGACCATTGGGATAGAAAAAAAGTTTTGGTTGTAACTAATATTGCGCGAGCTATATTGGTACTAAGCTTCTTGGTTTTTCAAAACAATTTACTACTTATATATGTTGGCGTATTTATTATTTCGATATTTTCTCAATTCTTTACTCCTGCCGAAGGAGCAGCCTTGCCACGCATAGTAGACAAGAAACATTTTCTAACTGCCAACTCACTATTTCTATTCACATTATATGGTAGCTTCGCAGTAGGTTATAGCTTGGCCGGGCCGATCGTTGCGGTATGGGGAAGTAACGCAGTTTACTGGGTTACGGCAGCATCATTTGTATTTGCTGCGCTGGCTTGTATGACTTTGCCGAGTATGCGTGCACAGATTGAGTCTCAAACATTTAAGCAAATAAATCACCAAGTATTTTCAACTATCAAAACCAACTTTCGATCAATTATTACCAATAAGAGTTTAGTTTTGCCAATCGCAAACCTGACAATTGCTCAAGCTATGCTAGGGGTGTTGGCGGTGCTGGCGCCGGCAATTGCCATACTTATATTTAATCAAAGCCTAGCCAATGTAAGCTTTAAAATAATCGTTCCGGCTGCTCTTGGAATGGTAGCTGGCGCAATTGTTGTGGGTAACTTTCTAAAGAATGTTGCCAAGACTCGTGTAATTGATATTGGTATAACCATTGCAGCGATAATGCTCATTGGTCTGGGATTAGTACCGAGATTAAGCCATTTACCTTTATTCGACTTGATCGTGGTAATAATTGCTTTTGTTTTAGGTTTTGCCAACGGCCTCGTAAGCGTATCGGCCCAAACTTTATTGCAACTTAATTCTACCGACGAAACTAGAGGTAAAATATTTGGCACCCTCAATATGATGATGAATGTAGCAGCAATTGCCCCAGTGTTTTTGGCCGGTGTTACAGCCGATTTGGTAAGCCCATTAGTCGTATTAATGGGCTCTGGAGTATTGATAGGGATGTATGGTATTTATCAAACCAAACAATTTAGAACGGTTAATTTGAAGACCAGCTAATAAACTTACTCTAAAACACTTGACTATTATCTATTTTATGCATTAAGATAGGTGTATAGAGAGGACGCTTAAACTCTAATTCAAACCGGTTTTATACCTATAGTTTAGTAGGTACCGGTTTTTTGTCGGTTTAGAAAAACCTCCTTAAATAAAGAAGCTATTTAAGTGCTTTTTGATACATTAAGGTAATTTAATTAGGAGAGAAGGGTAATATGGCCAAAACCCCCGCAACAGAGCGAGTTTTTTTACACCAAAACAAAGAAAAATTAGAGCTACCAAATTTAATTAAGATTCAAACTGACGCCTACAACTGGTTTGTAGACGAAGGCTTGCGTGAACTTTTTGATGAAGTTTCGCCTATCGAGGACTTTACAGGCAAAAAATATGCTTTAAGTCTTAAAGATTACTTTTTTGAGCAACCTAAATTTACAGTCGCTCAAACCAAAGAAAAAAATCTTAGTTATGACGCGTCACTAAAAGTAAATGCCGAACTCCTAAACAAAGAGACTGGCGAAGTCAAAACCCAAGAAATATTCTTGGGTGACTACCCAGTTATGACCGAGCGCGGTACTTTTATTATCAACGGTGTTGAAAGAGTTGTAGTAAGCCAACTAGTTCGTTCACCAGGCGTTTTCTTTACCAGAGAAGGAAACGCTTCTTATTTTGGTGCCAAAATTATTCCTAACCGCGGTGCTTGGTTAGAAATTGAAACTGGGCAAAACGGGGTTATGACCGTAAAAATAGATAGAAAAAGAAAAATTGCCGTCACCGCCCTACTAAGAGCCTTTGGGTACGGTACCGATAAAGAACTAAAAGAATTATTTGCCGATGTAGATACTGGTGAAGTTAAATTTATTGACGAAACTATAGCCAAAGATCCAAGTAGTTCAACCGCTGAAGCTCTAATGGAAGTATATCGAAGAATACGACCTGGTGATTTAGCAACTGTAGAAAACTCCAAAAGCTTAATTGATGGTATGTTTTTTGACTACAAAAGATACGATTTTTCAAAAGTTGGACGCTACAAAGTCAATAAACGCCTTGGCCTAGATGTAAAAAACACTCCTCAAAATCGAATATTACGTCGCGAAGACTTCGTAGCTATAATTGCCGAAGTTATTCGCTTAAGTAATTCTGATGCTCAAACTGATGATATCGATAATCTTGGCAATAGACGACTTAAAATGGTCGGCGAACTTATTCAACAAAGATTTAGAGTTGGTATCTTGCGTACCGAGAGAATTGTAAAAGATCGTATGAGTTTGGCCGAGCCCGAAACAATTATGCCAGCTCAATTGGTAAACGTACGTCCAATTGTGGCAAGCGTAAAAGAGTTTTTTGCTTCTCACCAACTTAGTCAATTTATGGATCAAATAAACCCTCTCGCTGAAATTGTTCACAAAAGACGCTTGAATGCCATGGGGCCAGGTGGACTCAACAGAGAACGAGCTGGCTTTGAGGTGCGTGACGTTCACCGTACTCACTATGGTCGAATATGTCCTATCGAAACTCCAGAAGGTCCAAACATTGGTCTTGTCAGTACTTTGGCTACCTATGCCAGAATCAATGAGTATGGTTTTATAGAAAGCCCTTACTTTAAAGTTATTAATAGCGTTGCTCCAGAAAAATCAGCTGGCGAAATTGCTGTAGCTGCATTAAAAGATAAAAGTGGCAAAACAATAGTTGGTGCAGGCGAAAAAATATCTGTAGCTGCAGCCAAGAAACTTCAAGCCACAAGCAGTGATGAAATAAGAGTAAAAGCCAGATTGACCTCAGAAATAGTTTATCTTGATGCCTCTGACGAAGAGAAAGTTGTAATTGCTCAAGCTAATACACCAACTGATGAAAATGGTTACTTTATAGAAGCTCGTGTGGCTGTTCGTGGTATTGGCGGTGAAGCCGACGAAGAAGATGCCAACAATGTTGCTTACATGGACGTAACTAGTAAGCAAACCGTAGGTGTTTCGGCAAGCCTTATTCCTTTCTTAGAAAATGATGATGCTAAAAGAGCCTTGATGGGTGCAAACATGCAACGTCAAGCAGTAGCTTTGGTAAGACCAGATTCTCCTGTAGTGGGTACTGGTATAGAAGCAAAAGTTGCCCAAGACTCTGGTCAAGTAGTATTGGCTGAAGACGATGGCGTAGTAACTTCCTCAACCGCCGAAGCTATTACGGTAAAATACAAAAAGCTGGGTACAAAAACTTATGATTTGATAAATTTTGTACGCTCTAACCAAGGAAGTTGTATACACCAAAAAGCCCTTGCTTTTACAGATCAAAAAGTTAAAAAAGGTGATGTTTTAGCTGACGGCATGAGTACTCAAGCCGGAGAGCTTGCGCTAGGCCAAAACGTTGTAGTAGCCTTTATGCCATTTGAAGGACTAAACTTTGAAGATGCAATTATCGTGTCACAAAGATTAGTAGAAGACGATCGATACACTAGTATTCATATCGAAACTCATCAAATTGATGTTCGAGATACTAAGCTAGGACCAGAAGTAGTTACTCGAGACATTCCGAATGTATCTGAAGAAAGCCTTAAAGATCTTGACGATGAAGGTATCGTAAGAATTGGTGCCGAAGTTGGCGCTGGAGATATCTTAGTAGGTAAGATTACGCCAAAGGGCGAAACAGAACTATCAAGCGAAGAGCGTTTGCTAAGAGCTATCTTTGGAGAAAAAGCTCGAGACGTAAAAGATACTAGCTTAAGAATGCCAAACGGCGCTATGGGTAAGGTTGTAGATGTAAAAATCTTAAGTCGAGCCAACGACGACGATCTTCCTGCCGGCGTAACTCAACAAATTTATGTAGCCGTAGCCGAGCTTAGAAAAATTCAAGTTGGTGATAAAATGGCTGGTCGACATGGTGATAAAGGTGTAATTTCTAAAATTATGCCTATAGAAGACATGCCCTACTTAGAAGACGGTACGCCTGTAGATATTATTCTTAATACTCTTGGCGTTGGTTCACGTATGAATTTAGGACAGATTTTAGAAACTCACTTGGGTTGGGCTGCAAGAGCACTTGGCTACAAAATTGCTAGTCCAGTATTTGATGGCGTAAAGATTCCTGCTATCAAAGAACAGCTCAAAAAAGCCGGCCTACCAGAAGATGGTAAAGCTCAACTTTATTCTGGATACACCGGTGAGCCGTACGAAAACAAGACCACAGTAGGGGTAAAGTATATGCTCAAACTTCAACACATGGTTGATGATAAAATACACGCTCGATCAACCGGTCCTTACGCTATGGTTACTCAACAACCACTTGGTGGTAAAGCTCAAATGGGTGGACAAAGATTTGGAGAAATGGAAGTATGGGCCCTCGAAGCTTATGGAGCTGCTAATACTTTGCAAGAAATTCTCACAATCAAATCAGACGACGTAATTGGTAGAAGCAAAGCTTACGAATCAATTATTAAAGGCGAAGAAATAAAAGGACCACGTGTTCCAGAATCATTTAATGTTTTGGTAAAAGAGCTCCAAAGTCTTACCTTGGTAGTCGATCTTGAAAACGGAAGACATGCTTCGAGCATAGATGCCGAAGACTTAATAGCAGAAGCAACCAAGAAAGAAGCTAACGATTTGGGTAATGACGAACTAATGTCGGCAGATACTCCAATAGATGGCGAAGCAATAGTCGATTTGGCCGACACCAAAGCCGAAGATGATTTTGCGGTTTTAGCTGATGAACAATTACAAAAAGATTTAGAATCGGAAGAGGTATAAAAATGAATAAAGACATGCTTTCACACGAACAACAAATTATTGATTTTGATGGTATAAAGCTTTCGGTTGCAAGTCCAGAACACATACTTGATTGGTCGCACGGTGAAGTTACCAAACCAGAAACAATCAATTATCGAACACAAAAACCAGAAAAAGACGGTCTATTTTGTGAAAAGATTTTCGGACCCACCAAAGATTGGCAGTGTTATTGTGGTAAGTACAAAGGCATTCGATACAAAGGCATAGAATGTGATAAATGTGGAGTTTTAGTAACTCGAAGTATTGTGCGAAGAGAGCGAATGGCGCATATTGCTTTGTCGGTACCAGTAGCACACATCTGGTTTTTACGCGGTACTCCTAGCCCAATGAGTTTGATACTCAATGTTGGTATTAGAGATCTTGAAAGAGTAGTATACTTTGCCAACTTTATTGTTACCGAAGTAGATGAAACTGCCAAAACTGCCGCACTTACCGATCTTAAGAAAGATTATGAACAAAAACACAAAGACTTGCTTAAAAAATATGACATAAAAAAAGGCAATGCCGAATCTCTTACCGAAGAAGCTGCAAAAGAATTTGAAGAGCTAGAAGCCAACTATTCTCAGGCACGTTCAGACATTTCAAATCTAGCAATGCATCAATTATTACCAGAAGGACGCTACAGAGAGCTCAATATTAAGTTTGGTCAGGTTTTCAAGGCTGGTATTGGTGCCGAAGCAGTCCAACAGCTATTAGAAAAAGTAGATCTTAAGAAGCTTGCAAAATCATTACGCGCCGAAGCCGAAGAATCGGTTGGACAAAAGAAGAAAAAGGCTCTTAAACGTCTCAAGCTTGTCGAAGGCATGATTCAGGCTAAATTACGACCAGAGTGGATGATTACCACCAATCTACCGGTTATTCCGCCAGATTTGCGTCCAATGGTTCAGCTCGATGGAGGACGATTTGCCGCCTCTGACCTTAACGATTTGTACAGAAGAGTAATCAACAGAAACAATCGTCTTAAAAAACTTTTTGCTCTTGAAGCTCCAGAAGTAATTTGTCGAAACGAAAAACGTATGCTTCAAGAAGCTGTTGATGCCCTAATAGACAACAACGCACGTCGCGATAGAGCAGTATCTGCCGCGGGTAGTCGTAAAAAACTTAAGAGTCTTACTGACTTACTAAAAGGTAAACAAGGTCGATTCAGACAAAACCTTCTTGGTAAAAGAGTAGACTACTCGGGACGATCGGTAATTGTAATTGGTCCGCACCTAAAACTAGATCAATGTGGATTACCAAAAATGATGGCTCTGGAGCTATTTAAGCCATTTGTAATTGGTCAGCTTATTCAAAAAGGAATTGCTCACAATGTAAAATCAGCTTCTCGTATGATCGAACGAGCTCGAGCAGAAGTTTGGGATACACTCGACGAGGTTATTGCTGATAAATTAGTTCTTCTTAATAGAGCACCAACCCTACACCGACTTGGTATTCAAGCCTTTAAACCAGTGCTTATAGAAGGTAAGGCTATTCAGCTACACCCGATGGTTTGTACTGCTTTTAATGCCGACTTCGATGGCGACCAAATGGCTGTTCATGTACCGCTTTCGACAGCTTCACAAGCTGAAGCTAGAGACATTATGCTCTCTAAGCACAACCTACTTAAGCCATCGAGCGGTGAGCCGGTAGTAATACCGAGTCAAGACGTTGTATTGGGATGTTATTTCTTAACCAAAACTCAAGAAGGCTTGCAAGGTGAAGGCAAGGCTTTCTCAAGCCTCCAAGAAGCAGTAATGGCTTACCAAGAAAAAATGGTAGATCTTAGAGCTAGCATAAAAGTAAAAATTAATGATCAAATCGTAGACACCACAGTTGGTAGATTGTTGTTTAACGAAATCTTACCAGAAGACATGCCATTTATTAATGAAACGTTAGTAAAGTCTAGTCTGCAAAAAGTAATGGCCGATGTGTTCTCACAATACGGACAAGAAGTGACTGCGGTATTAGTAGATGATATTAAAGACCTTGGTTTTAAATATTCAACCAAATCTGGTATATCAATCGGCATGGACGATCTTATCGAACCACCAGAAAGAGCCAAACTTATACAAGATGGTGAAGCTAAAGTATTAGAATACGTTACTCAATATCAACAAGGTTTAATTACCGACAACGAAAGATATGCTCGTACTGTAGAAGTATGGAAACGAGTTGGTGAAGATGTCGAAAGCCTACTAGGTGAAGCTATTAAAAGCTCAGACTCAACCCTAAAAGACGATCTAAACTCCAGTGCTCGTGCAAGTTTGGGTCAAATAAACAAAATGAGTGGTATGCTCGGTCTAATGCTTAGCCCTGCTGGTAGAATTATTGAGTTGCCTGTAAGATCTAACTATAAAGACGGTCTTGGAGTTCTAGAATACTTTATCTCTACTCACGGTGCTCGTAAGGGTCTAACCGACACCGCCCTTAGAACCTCAGAGTCTGGCTATCTTACCAGAAGACTTGTTGACGTTGCTCAAGATATTGTTATTTCTGAAAACGATTGTGGTGACAAACAAGGTTATGTGATGAACAGAAACGAAGCTATTGCCGCTGGCGAAGAAGGCTTGTCGGCATGGATAGTTGGTCGTACGGCTATGGAAAAAGTAGTACATCCTAAATCGGGTGATGTGATTGTGAAAAAAGGCGAACTAATTTCGCCCGAAGTAGCCAAACTCATTGACCAATTAGAAATAGACTCTGTGAAGATTAGATCAATTCTTAAGTGTCAAAGCGGATGGGGCTTGTGTCAAAAATGTTACGGTGTAGATTTAGCCAAAGGCTACCAAGTTCGTCTTGGTGAAGCCGTAGGTATCATGGCTGCCCAAAGTATTGGTGAGCCTGGTACTCAGCTTACTATGGATACTAAGCACGCTACTGGTATTGGTGGTGACATCACCCAAGGTTTACCTCGAGTAGAAGAAATCTTCGAAGCCAGAGCTCCAAAAGGTCAAGCAATTTTGGCCGACATTGACGGTACTATTAAACTTACCAAAAAAGACAACAAACAAATTATTACCATTGTTCCGGCCGATCAAAAAGTCACTAAATATCCTCTCAAAGATATGAAGGTAAAAGTAAAGACTGGTGATAAAGTTACCCGATCGCAAGTACTCGCCGAATCTGCCGACGGCAAAAAGACTATAAAAGCCGGTGGTGTCGGTACAGTTACTATCGAACCTACACAAGTAGTATTGGCTCACGATAGTGGCAATTCTAGAGAGTACACCGTAGGCGAATACACCGGTCTAGAAGTTAAAAACGGCGATCTTGTGACTGTTGGTCAAAGAATAACCGAAGGTTCAATAAACCTCCAAGATATGCTAAAACTTCAAGGTGAAGAAGCTGTTCAGCGTTACATTATCGATGAAGTACAAACTATTTACTTGAGTCAAGGTCAAACCATTGCCGCAAAACATATCGAGGTAATGATTAGACAAATGTTCTCGAGAGTACGTATAGAAGAACCATATGACACTGAGTTTATATCTGGAGATATTGTATCGCGCTCAGTAATGACAGAAGAAAACGCCCGAGTAAAAGACAAAAAAGCAAAACCTGCAACCTACGAGAATCTACTTATGCCAATTACTAAGATTTCTACCAGTTCCGATAGTTGGTTGTCGGCAGCAAGTTTCCAAGAAACCACTAAAGTGTTAATTTCGGCTGCTATGCGTGGTAAACAAGATAAACTAAGAGGTCTTAAAGAAAACGTTATTATCGGACGACTAATCCCGGTAGGAACAGGTTTTCATGACCAAGAGGATATATCTTGACCAAAACAGTCGTAACTGATAAAATAGCAAAGTTATAAAACATTATGCCAACAATTAACCAACTTATTCGAAAACCAAGAACCCGCAAAGCTCGCAAGAACAAAGCTCCAGCTTTGGCTAAGAGTTTTAACGCACTCAAGGTAAAAACTAGTAGTATGAACTCACCGCTCAAACGGGGTGTTTGTACTCAAGTAAAGACCATGACCCCCAAAAAGCCAAACTCAGCTTTGCGTAAGGTTGCTAGGGTAAGACTTACTAATGGCATGGAAGTAACTGCCTATATCGGTGGCCAAGGTCACAACTTGCAAGAACACTCAGTTGTGCTTATTCGTGGTGGTAGAGTAAAAGACTTACCTGGTGTGCGTTATCACGTAGTACGTGGCGCACTCGATACTGCTGGCGTATCAGATCGCAAGCAGGGCAGAAGTAAATATGGAACAAAGCGTGAAGGCGCTAAGAAAGCTTAAATATAATGCCAAGAAAAGTTACTAAATCACTCAAAAGAAAAATTGCTCCAGATCGCGTTTACAAAAACGTTTTGGTGTCTAAAACTATCAACAAGGTTATGCAAGATGGCAAAAAACAAATTGCCGAACGATTGGTGTATTCTGCCATAGAACAAGCCGCAGTTAAGACCAAAGCAGAGCCAGTAGAAGTATTAGAAACTGCCGTAAAAAACGTCAGTCCAGCCGTAATGGTAAAAAGCCGTCGTATTGGTGGTGCAAACTATCAAGTGCCTATGGAGGTCAAAGGTGATCGTAAAGTTCACTATGCTCTCATATGGATACTAGATAGCGCTAGAGCCAAATCGGGCAAAAGCTTCGACAAACGTCTTAGCGCAGAGCTTGTAAACGCTTACAACGAAGAAGGCGACGCAATTAAGAAAAAACAAGATGCTCATCAAATGGCTGAGGCCAACAAAGCATTTGCTCATTTTGCCCGCTACTAGAGATATATAAATATAGATACGAAGAGTCAGGCTGAAAATCCACCTATTTAAAAAAGGTGGTTTTTTGGTAAGTAAAAACCCCTCGAGCATCGAGGGGTAGAAAAATTTTGATTAAATAGTTGGGTTAACGAGTTCGTCTATTTCAGTACGAGCTTTTTTAACTAGAGCATGTCTTTCGCGTAGCTGAGAAAGTTGCTGAGTAATATCATCTAGATCTTCTCTAGAAGCATTGCTAGCTTCTAGGACCGGTAGCTCGCTTCGCAGTTGCGACAAGTGGTCTTCAGCCGAGCTAATTAGCATGGCAACATCAATTTCATTCTCAGTACCTTTTACACTGTCTTCTATAGTATGAAGCCGTTCCAGAACACGCAGAGTTGCTTTGATGTCTTCAAAGTAGGGATTACGCGCATCTATCTTACGTTGCTTATTATCTTTAAAGTATTCAATAAGCCGTGATTTTGCATGCTTGATAGCTTTGTAGGTCTTCCAGCTCAGAAACATCGGAAAATAAATAACAGCTGTCATTATTTTTAAATTCTTATCCTCTGTAAAATTATCCCAATAAGCAAATTTATGATATTCGCCTATAGGCATATAGAATGATAAACCCCAGGTAGTCAGCATCATAGCGATGTAAAATATTTTAAAACTAATAGAGAAATCGAAGGTAAACGATAGGATAATGCCAACTAACCAGAAAATTGTTATTCGTAAGTAGCTTATTCCGGAAGAAATATATTTAGAATACGTAAGATCTTTATCTTTCTTCTTCTTTTTCTTCACGATCTTCTCTTTTCTCGAGGTGCAAAACTATATTATAATAGCATAAAATACAAAAAAAGGCAATAAAAAACCCCAACGTATTGTTGAGGATTAGAGTAGTTTTTATGCAACTTCTTTGTTGATTTTGTCGGCTACTATCTTTGGATTGCTAGTCAACACATAAAAGGTTTGCCTCTGGTTGCCTCTGCGAGCAACGCACTGAACACCGTGATCTAGATGAGCAATTACCTTGACTACTAGGTTTTTACCAGAACTAGTAGCATACTTAATATTACAAGAATTGACTGTAGTGACCTCTGGCCAACTACTAATATTTCTGATAACTTTTTCAAGACCAGAGATAACTCCACGTTGCTTACCACAGACATTCGTACGTGCTTTGCTTTTGCTACCCACTTGTACCCCCAGTGAAGTTGTCTTGATGCAGGTAAGATATTATCATTACTGCCATAAAAAATCAATAAGGATAATCTTTACTACTTGGTATGGTCTGATTCTGTGCAAGACAGTAGTTGTGAAATCTTTGGTCGTGCGTAACTTCTGTGGCACTTGTAAAAATACTAGGTAACTCATACGAGAGTGCCAAATTTACTGCGTCATCTGGCGTAGTCTCGGCTATCCACTCGGCTTCGAGTAATACTAAGCCGCTTAATTGGCCTTCAAAAACATCAATTGTTAATGCAGGCAGGTTTTTTCTAATAACATATCGTTTTTTTGTGATAACACATTTACTCTCTACAATCAATTGTTCAAATACCCATCTAGGAATCGGCTTTTCCCACTCAAGTCGAGCTAAATTACCAGTACTTTTAACAGTAATGTAGGTTTTGCTGTTTGCTCGGCGAATTCTTATACCAGATAGATAGGCTTGAGTAATACGTATTGGCTCAATGTTATCGCAGGCTGAGGGTATATTTGCTAGTAACCACTTACGTTCTACCTCGTAGGTTTTGGTTGTCATATTCTATTCAATGTTAACTACTACAGAATCTTGATAATGTGAACCAACTCCAGAAAAGTAATCTTGCACGAATATTGAGCCTCTTTTAGTAAGTTTCTCTAGAGCTAGCTTAAAATCAAAAGCATTAATTTCGCCTTGCAAAGTACACGCTACCAACACATCATTACGATTTCTCATGCCGGTAATTCTAAATTGGTCGCCATATTTGCTTCCAAATCTTTTAGCGATAACCCCTTTGATATCATCTTTGATACTTGGGTCTACACCAACCGTAGCCTCGATAATCAGTTTTTCGGCACTAGCTATTTTCTCAAGAAACTCATCTCTGTCTTTCTGGGATCTGACGCTACAGGCCAATAGGTGTGTCTCTACGGCAAAAATATAACATCCGCATCTTTGACAGACAATTAAATTATCACGTCCGATATTTACAAAGCCATAGTCGTTCATTGCGCTTGCTACTTTACTGTTGTAGATTTGCTGTGGTGTATCGGGGTCCCACATATCACAGCCCATGCTTATCCTTTCGGTTTTTTAAGGTACATATCCACAATATAGTTAACTTAAAAATTAATCTAGTCTATTAAAATTAACTCAAATATAATTAACTAATGCAAACATTGACTTAAAAAAGATGTGGATATATAATGATAAGCACATAATGCATGTTATTCAAAAAGATATATTAGCTCGTCTTATTACTAACCCCTACTTGCGTTACAGTCAGCTCAAACCCAAGAACATAGAAGGTAATCATTTTATGTATCACTTGCGGGCTTTAATGAGAGATGGCTTGGTGGTAAAGAATGAGCAAGGACACTATCTTCTAAGTGCCGAGGGTAAATTACATGCCGATAAATTGAGTCTGCAAAACTACGCCCCACGCAAGCAGCCAAGTATAGTTACTCTTGTTACTTGCCAAAACGAAAAAGGCCAGTGGCTGGTATACAAACGTAAACGTCAGCCCCTTATAGATAAAGTTGGTTTTGTGTACGGTAAGCTACACTTAGGTGAAACTATTTCTCAAGCTGCTCACAGGGAGCTCAAAGAAAAAACCGGTTTACAATGCGAGCTTACTCATAGAGGAGATGGCTATATTACTATCTACGAGGGTAATGAACCGGTTAGCCAAATAATGTTTCATTTGTTTTATGGCAAACATGTCTATGGTGAGATTGGCAAAACCGAAAAACCGGGAGTGCCATTTTGGGCTTGGCGCGAGGAGTTTAATCATGAGCCATTTATGCCAAGTATGCCCGAGCTTGCTGATTTGGTAAGTAACTCTAAAGAACGCTTTTTTGTAGAACTTGTTTATAAATAAAAACCCCAACTTAGATGTTGAGGTGTTAATATATTACTTAATTTTGATAGCTCTTGGTTCGCAATAAATCTGAAGGAGTAGTTCTTTTTGCAGTGATTGTACGCAATAAGCACGACTGTCTAGTTCTACAACTTCCCAAACTTTGCGTACTACCTCTAGTTCCTCACCTCTTACAAGTATTTTATCGCCTTCTTCAGGACATACCGACAACTGATCTATATCGATAGTAATCATGCCACCCCCGCCCGTACTAGTTCTATAGTGGATCTCTAGCTTCATAGTTCGTCACCGACTGCATATACTCTATAGCTACTTAAAAGATGCAATTTGTGCCTCCCTTGATCTGAGGGTTGGAATCTTCAGTATACTACTACAAAAAGCTGGTTTTAACAAGTAAAAACCCCAACATATTGTTGAGGTGTCTAATTATCTACCTGATGTAGTGGTAGTAGAGATAGAGTCTGAAGGTTGAGCATTTTGAGCGTCATTATTCTCGGCAGCACACTCCTCTGGAGTGGCCGCATCTGGTAACAGGGCACTTAGTGCTGCAGCGGCTTGCTCATTGTTTTGATCAGTTTGATTTTGAATAATGAGTTGCACCAAGAAGTTTGCATCAATACATTGTGACTCAAGCTGTTGGGCAATAAGGGCTCTAAAGTCTTGATCTCTAAAGAGTTCAACTAGTTTATCCCACTCGGTTTCGGCAAAATTGGCATGCTCGACAGTTGCTTTGGCCTCTTCGGCAGCCTCACGACCAAAGTGTCTAGCTTCTACCCCAACATACCAATGAATAGCAATCGGAGCAGCAATAATCACTAGCACTACTGCAATAGACACAAAATTTTTTTTGCGTTTGCTTAACAACAGAGCTCCTTTTTATAGGTGCAAGACTGGTTTATTCTAACCCAATAGTATATGTAATTCAAAATACCCTAGAAATTCTAGGGTATAAAAATTAATCACAAATTTTATCTGTTCCAAGGTAGAGACCCGGTCCGTTGGATGACCGGTGGCTTGTAAGGTGGTAACGCTTGAGCGGCAAGGGTAAACCATCTTGTTTGCTAACCCATGCCTCAATAGAAGAAGGGAGCTTATTATCGGCAAAAATAGCAGCAATAGGAAAAGTATTATAAGCGGTAAAATCTGCTTCTGTTACACGATAGCTATCTCGGTATTTGGGGGTAGTGTCTTTTTGCAGTACTTGCAAGCAATTGATGCACATATACATCATGTCGCAACTGTTGTCTGGATGGGTGATTTCTACTAATTTAATATTGGCAAAATCAACCAAGTGTTTCAGTCGTGCGCAATAACCAATACTACCCAAGCTTTGTAATAGCTCCATAATGCAACTGATTCTGTCGTAATTGTAAGTCTCTACGAGCCGATCGATCTGCTGGTTTGCTTCTTTGGCCTGAGCTTCGAAAATTCTCATAGAACCGAGCGCAGAATCGCGAGTTAAAACTAGTGAAGCTATTCCATCTCTTACATCATTATTACTACCAACCACTAATGTTGCCATAGTTCTCCTTGTGGATCGAAAGGTGCTGTTTGTAACGGTTGAAATCTTAACACATTACCAAACTTAAGTAAATATTGCCTTATTGATATTGGTTTGTTATAATTTATCTAAAGAAATGCCTACTGTATGGCGCTTTTTTTACGTAAATAATAAAATCTTAGGAGATTAAGCACTCAAAATGGCTCGTGATTATAGTTTAGAAGACACTCGCAATATTGGAATTATTGCACACATCGATGCAGGTAAAACAACTGTTACCGAAGGTGTACTTTATCGTACCGGTAAAGTTCACAAAATTGGTGAAGTACACGAGGGAGAAGCCACCATGGACTGGATGGAGCAAGAGCGTGAGCGTGGAATCACCATTACTAGTGCTGCCACAACTTGTTTTTGGAACGGCAAAAGAATAAACATAATTGATACCCCAGGTCACATAGACTTTACAGTAGAAGTTGAAAGAAGCTTGAGAGTTCTTGACGGCGCAGTGACGGTTTTTGATGGCAAAATGGGCGTAGAGCCTCAATCTGAGACGGTGTGGCGTCAAGCCGACAAGTATGGCGTACCAAGAATTTGTTTTATCAACAAGATCAACCAAACTGGTGGCGATTTTTACAAAAGCTTAGAAAGCATTCACGAGCGTCTTACTAAGCGGGCTTATCCTATACATTTACCAATTGGTTTTGAGCAAGAGATAAATGGGGTAATCGATTTAATCTCAATGAAGTCATACAGCTACAAAGACTATACCGACAAAGAACTTGTAGAAGGCGAGATACCAGCCGACCTCAAAGAAAAAGCCGAGAATTATCGCAAGCATCTTATTGAAGCTGCCGTAGAAGCCGACGACACCATAATGGAGAAATATTTAGAAGGCAACGAGCTAACCGAAGAAGAAATCAAAACCTGCATAAGAAAATCAGTATTGAGAGGAGATTTCTTTATTGTCTCTGGTGGTGATGGCCGAGGGGTAATTGTAGAAAAGTTACTCGATATTGTTACTGACTATTTACCAAACCCTCTTGATATCACCCCGCCACTAGCAGTTGACGCTAAAACAGGTGAAGAAAAAGTATTAGAAGTTAGCGACGAAGCTCCTTTTGCCGGACTAGCCTTTAAAATCGCTACCGACCCATTTGTGGGTAAGCTAGCCTTCTTTAGGGTTTATTCTGGTGTGCTCAAATCTGGTAGCTATGTGCTCAACTCTAGTACCGGAGAAAAAGAGCGTATTGGTAGAATTGTGCGAATGCACGCCAACAATAGAGAAGAAGTTTCTGAGGTATATGCTGGTGAAATTGCCGCCGCAGTTGGTCTTAAGGCTACTATTACAGGTAACACCCTTTGTGATCCTGCCAAACCAGTAATACTAGAAAGCATCACTTTCCCCGAACCAGTTATTAGTATTGCTATTGAGCCAAAAACCAAGGCCGATCAAGAAAAAATGAGCATTGCTCTTAGTCGCCTTGCCGAAGAAGACCCAACCTTTCGAGTGCACACCGATGAAGACTCTGGCCAAACCATTATTGATGGTATGGGAGAACTTCACCTAGAAGTTATTGTAGATAGAATGAAACGTGAGTTTAAGGTCGAGGCCAATGTTGGTCGTCCGCAAGTAGCTTACAGAGAAACTATCAAAAACACTGCGCAATCAGAGGCTAAATTTATTCGCCAAAGTGGTGGTCGTGGACAGTATGGTCATGTTTACCTCGAGCTTAGCCCGCTTGTCAAAACTGAAGAAGATGACAAAACTAAAATATTTGAGTTTGAAAACGCCATTGTTGGTGGTGCTATCCCCAGAGAATTTATCTCTCCAGTAGAAGCCGGTGTAAAAGAAGCTATGCAAAATGGCGTATTGGCTGGGTATCCAGTAGTAGACATACACTGTAAGCTCTACGATGGTAGTTATCACGACGTAGACTCTTCTGAGCTTGCTTTTAAAATCGCTGGCTCTATGGCCTTGCAGGATGGCGTAAAGAAAGCCAACCCAGTAATACTCGAACCAGTCATGAAAGTAGAAATCACTACCCCAGAAGACTTTATGGGTGATGTTATTGGCGATATTAACTCTAAACGCGGTAGAGTAGACAATATGGAGGATAGAGCCGGTGCAAAGATTATCTTAGCCTATGTCCCTCTAGCCGAAATGTTTGGATACGCCACTAGCTTGCGATCACTTACTCAAGGTAGAGCTAGCTATGCTATGGAATTCGATCACTATGCCGACGTGCCACACAATATCGCCGAAGAGCTTACTAGCAAATACACCGCCGCCCGTGAAGCTGGCGATGCTGATACTCGCTAGAGTAACTATTCTAAATGCGAATATGTAAAAAACCTCAAGTAAACACTTGAGGTTTTTGGTTAATTTAACTTTTAAGAAGTAGGTGCGGGCAAAGGCGAAGGAATAGGACTTGGAATATGAATTTTCTTTACTGCCTCTGCTAACTTTTCAATTCCAATCTTAACCCAGCTCTTCTTGCCAGGATGATTGTTGAGGGCAAAATAAATACCTGCTGCTATCAAGGCCATACTGACATTACCAACAACATTATTAAAGCTATAAGTTATTAAATTAGTGGGAATAAAAACTATAGCTGCTATCATTAGAAACGTGCGAAAGAAAAAATATCCATGTAGTGGTGAATAAAAAGTAGTATCTGAGTTTATATTAGAGTTGGTTTTTTCGTCGTTCCTAATTTGATTAACAATTGGAAGATAAACAAAAAAGGTTATAAAAATGTTCAAGGCAGTGCCTAACAAATCTATACCTAGGCTATACTTCATAATATCTATTAGATTGTTTATCCAAAATAGAATAAAACTAATCGCCATAGCTACTTTTGCAAAAAAGTAATTGCTCTTACCAGTAAGTCTGCAGAGGAACTTTAGTGGATAAGACCACATCTTAAAAAACAGCGCGTCTGCTGTATCGAGCACCAACCGCCTCCGGTCTCAAGGTTCAAGTGTAAAGTTACAGTACCATAAAAAACATGCAAAATCAATATGTGTTTATATGTAAATTTACTTATGATATTATCTATGGTATCCGAGAATAGAAGCCGAGGTGAACCTTGCAAGATAGAAAGCGCGAGTTTAGGGTTTGTAAGGATTGCGGCAAAGAACGCCAAGTAAGTGTAATGCAAATGTCCGAGGGCTCAGACCCCAAATTGCAAGAATTTTTAAATAAAATAGCCGGCTCAGACTCTTGCACGGCGTGCCGTATGGATTATTTAATTGCTACCAACAGGTGTCCTGAGAGGGTTGAAACTCCATTTATAAAAATAGAAGATACTACCGCCAACTCTCCAACAAACAGATGTAGATTGCCTTGGCACCACAAGGGTCGCTGTGAGCCATTAACCATTGGCGAACTAGAAACAATATTACTAAGCACTGACATAACAGGCTTGTAAATATATGCCTCCTAGCAATAGGAGGTTTTTATTATATAAAAAGTCTTTACAAATAACTCTAAACTATATATACTTATCTTAAGTCTAAAAAGGGCGATTTTTTATTGTCTATAATAATTATTTAAGGAGAATTTTTTAATGGCAGATACATTCAAACGCGATAAACCGCATGTAAACGTAGGTACTATGGGTCACGTAGACCATGGTAAAACTACTCTAACTGCTGCAATTACTGCAGTGCTTGCAAAACGTAAACCTAGCGACATAAACAAACCAATTGCTTATGATCAAATCGATAACGCTCCAGAAGAAAAAGAGCGTGGTATTACAATTGCTAGCTCACACCAAGAGTACGAAACTGACAAGCGTCACTACGCTCATGTTGATATGCCAGGTCACGCCGACTATGTCAAAAACATGATTACCGGTGCTGCTCAAGTAGATGGAGCTATTTTGGTTGTTAGCGCTGCTGACGGCCCTATGCCTCAAACCCGAGAGCACGTACTGTTGGCCAAGCAGGTTGGCGTACCAAAAATAATCGTATTTATGAACAAAATGGACCAAGCCGATCCAGAACTAGCCGAGCTAGTAGAAGTAGAAATACGTGAACTATTAGAAAAGAACGATTTTGACGGCAAAGCCCCAATTATCAAAGGTTCTGCACTTAAGGCTATGGAAGGCGACGAAAAAGCTGAAGACGCTATTATGGAACTGCTAGATGCTATGGACGAATACATAGAAGAGCCAAAGCGTGAACTAGACAAGCCATTCTTGATGCCTATAGAAGATGTTTTCTCTATCAAAGGTCGTGGTACAGTTGCTACCGGTAGAATCGAACAAGGTAAAGTTAATGTAAACGACGAAGTTGAAATTGTTGGTATTAAAGACACTACCAAAACTGTAGTAACTGGCGTAGAAATGTTTAAGAAGATGCTCGACGAAGGTCAAGCTGGTGATAATGTTGGTGTACTCTTGCGTGGCGTAGAACGTGATGACATCGAACGCGGACAAGTTCTTGCTAAACCAGGCTCAATTACTCCACACACCGAATTTGATGCCGAAGTGTACGTACTCAAAAAAGAAGAAGGTGGTCGTCACACCCCATTCTTTAAAGGATACAAGCCACAATTCTACTTTAGAACTACCGATGTAACTGGTGAAGTTGAGCTACCAGAAGGTACCGAGATGGTTATGCCAGGAGACAATATTAGTATCAAAGTAAAGCTTCTTGCTCCAATTGCTATGGAAGACGGTCTACGATTTGCAATTCGTGAAGGTGGTAAAACTGTTGGTGCTGGTGTAGTAACTAAGATTACTAAGTAGTATATTTAAATGACTAGCGCAGCTACCACAACCCCAGCCGAAGTTTCATCTAAGCAACGTATTAGAATAAAACTAAAAGCTTATGACAACAAAGTTATTGATCAATCTGCTAAACAGATTATAGATGTAGCTGTGCGCACGAATGCTCAAGTAGCTGGCCCAGTGCCACTACCAACCGATAAACGTAAGTACACTGTCGTAAAAAGCCCTCACGTATACAAAACCTCACGTGAACAGTTTGAGATGCGCACTCACAAACGTCTTATAGATATAACTGAACCAACACCAAAGACAATAGATAATCTCATGAATTTGTCTTTGCCGGCTGGTGTAGATATAGAAATAAAGATGTAAATACTAAAAAAGCCTCTTACAAAAAGGGGCTTTTTTAGTATAAGAATAATAAGCATAAGCGCTTGCAGATAAAATAAAAAAAGCATACAATTAAACCAAGTAAAATAATGTAAGGAGTAATTATGCCCGAAGAAAAACAACCAGTTCAAAATCAAACACCAAAATCAAGTGGCGACAGCGACACTTTGATGGGAGTATTGGCTTATTTAGGAATACTTTGTCTAATACCACTGTTTGCTGCAAAAGACTCAGCCTTTGCACAGTATCACGCTAAGCAGGGTTTAACTCTTTTTGCCCTAGAAGCAGTAGTAAGTGTAGTGTACTTTTTAATTATTCCAGTTGCAGTTTTGGGTGGAGGTATCTTTGCTCTTTTAATGCCGCTATTGTGGCTAGTAAATATTGGATGTCTAGTTCTTTCGATAATTGGTATTGTTAATGTTATTAATAAAAAACAACAGCCCTTACCTCTTATTGGTGGCATCCATTTAATGAAATAGGGTTACGACTTATTTTCTTGGCGAACTACGGCGTTAGAAACTCCAGAACTCTTTCGTCGTAGATTAACTACGCCTCAATCGTGCTTCGTTTCTGCCTTGTATTTCACTCAAGTAAATAAATCTCATAAAATAAATGCCCAAACCAAAACAAAAAAAGTTCCATGAGTCAGATATAGCTTTTCTTATAAAGTCAGCTTTGTATTTACTGCTCGGAACGGTTTGGGTGTCTTGGGGAGGACATCGCTGGATACCAATAGGTTTGGTAATTGGCTTTGGCCTTAGTAAGATTGAAGTTTTGCGTATAAATCGTAAGATTGAGTATGCTTTGCTGGTAGTTGGTGCGCTTCTTGGGCTTTACGGCCTAGGTCTAACAATTTATTTTTAGGCGATAATAGTTGACACAACAGGAGTAAATCTGATACACTATTACTCGACTTACTACTTTTGTATTAGTCTATAAATTATTATTCACTGGGGAGTATTTAGGTCTACTAAAGATGGTAGAAACCAAATATTTCGCAGCTATTATTTTTTGCAAAAAATGAAAGCTATACTCGCAACCAAACTAGGCATGACACAGATATTCGACGAAAACGGTCGACAGAGTTCGGTTACCTTATTACAGGCCGATAATTGTGTTGTAACTCAAGTAAAAACAGTTGAAACCGATGGTTATAATTCGGTTCAATTAGGTATGGGTAAAGCCAAGCATATTGCCAAGCCACAAGCTGGACACCTCAAAAAAGCCAAAGTTGAAAGCCGATTTATAGGCGAATTTAGACAAGACAAAATAGATCCACAGAGCTCAGAAGAGCCAAAGCTATCAGTAGGAGAAAAAATATCTACTGATAGTTTTGCTGTGGGAGATATGGTAACTGTATCGGCAATTAGTAAAGGTAAAGGATTTGCTGGAACAATTAAACGGCATAATTTTGCCAGAGGTCCAAAAACTCACGGTTCTCACAACTACCGCGCTCCTGGATCTATCGGTGCTGGTTATCCACAGCACGTTTTTAAAGGCCAAAAAATGGCTGGCCAAATGGGTAATGTCAAAGTTACTGTTAAAAATCAAAAAGTTATTTATATTGACCCAAGTAACAATATTATTGGTATTAAGGGCGCTGTGCCAGGTCCCAAAAAAGGGCTGGTACGTGTGCAGGCGAGATCAACACAAGAGGAAACTAAGTAATGAAAGCACTCACCTTTACACGCACCGGTAATAAATCCACCGACACAAGTCTTAATAAAGACATATTTGAGGTAGAAATTAGCCAAGACTTACTAAAGCAAGCTGTAGTACGATCGCAAGCCAATTTGCGTCAATCTGACTCTAAAGTTCTTACTCGAGGCGAAGTTCGGGGTGGCGGTAAGAAACCATGGCGACAAAAAGGTACTGGTAGAGCAAGGTTTGGTTCTAGCAGAGTGAACATTTGGCGACATGGTGGTGTAGCTCATGGCCCAACTGGTCTACAAAACTACCAAAAAGAAATGCCAGTAAAAATGATTAAGGCTTCTATTAAAATGTCTTTAACTGCCCAAAAAGATTGCGTTAAAGTAATTGAAAAATTTAGTGTAGAAAAACCCAAAACACAGTTGGCAAATAAGCTTTTAGATAAACTTCAACTTGAGGGTAAGGTATTGCTAGTAACTACCAAACCAGAAGAAAACTTTGCATTGAGTGTTGCAAACCTTCCTGGCGTAAGACTTGTAAGCTTTAGTCAGCTAAGAGCCTATGATGTTTTAAACGCAAACAATATTGTTTTTGAAAAAGAGGCCTTACAAAAACTTAATGAATGGCTAGGAGCTACCAAATGAATGCTGTAGTAATGCTAAAACCAATAGTGACCGAAAAGAGTATGCAGCTCGCAACTAATGGTACATATATGTTTGAGGTAAGTCGATCGGCCAACAAGCTAATGGTGGCTGATGCCGTTGCTAAACAGTTTAAGGTAGAAGTAAAAGAAGTACGAATTTCTAATCTTAAAGGTAAAACCCTGCGCTTTAGAGGCAAAAAAGGTAGTCGTGCCGACAAGAAAAGAGCTTTTGTGAGTCTTAAAAAAGGCCAAAAAATTACCATTTTTGAGGAGTCTAAATAATGGCTGTTAGAATTATCAAACAAAATACTTCAGCTCGTCGCAACATGAGTGTTTTGGATTTCTCAAAGATCACCAAAACTAAACCAGAAAAATCACTTACCTTAAAACGTAAACAAAACTCTGGTCGAAACAATCAAGGTAAAATTACTATTAGACACCGAGGTGGTGGCGCTAAAAGACACTTACGTATAGTTGATTTTGGCTCAGCCGAAGTATCTGAGGCAGAAATAGTGGCCATAGAGTACGACCCAGGTAGAAGTGCTAATATAGCGCTAATTAAACTACCAAATGGACAAAAAAGCTACATTATAGCTACTACTACCATGCGAGTAGGTAAAAAAATTAGCGTAGGTAGTCAAGTAGAAGTTAAGGCTGGCAATAGAATGGCTCTTAAAAATATTCCTCTTGGCTCTACAGTTAGTGCAATAGAACTAAAAGTAGGCGGAGGTGCGCAATTAGTACGCTCAGCTGGTGCCAGAGCTCAGTTAGCTGCCAAAGAAGGTGATTATGTGCAAATAAAACTACCATCGGGCGAAGTGCGTCTTGTAAATAAAGAGTGCTACGCCACAATTGGTCAAATTAGTAATATCGATCACCAAAATATTAAAATTGGTAGCGCTGGTCGCAAAAGAAATCTTGGTCGTCGACCACAAGTAAGGGGTAAAGCCATGAACCCTGTAGATCACCCACATGGTGGTGGTGAGGGTGGTAGCCCAATTGGTCTTAAGCATCCTAAGACTCCATGGGGTCAGCCAGCTTTGGGTAAGAAAACCCGTCGACGTAAATACACCAATTCAATGATAGTAAAAGGCCGAAAGAGAGGAAGAAGATGAGTCGTTCAGCTAAAAAAGGTCCATTTATAGATCCTAAATTGCTTAAGAAAGTAATCGCTCTTTCGCCTACCGATAAAACTATTATCAAAACATGGTCGAGAGCAAGTACCATATCTCCAGAAATGGTCGGTAGAACTATAGCAGTGCACAACGGAAAAACCCACTTGCCAGTATTGGTTACCGAAAATATGGTAGGTCATAAGTTGGGTGAATTTGCGCCTACTCGCAAGTTTAAAGGTCATGGTGGTAAGTTAGCTAAGGCCGAGGGAGATAAATAATGAGAGTTCAGGCAAAATCACGAAATCTTACCATATCTGCTCAAAAACTACGTCTCTGTACAGCAGGTCTTCGCGGTATGAGCGTTGATTTGGCTATGCAACAACTGGCCGTAACTCCTAAAAAGGGCTCTATTATGGTGTTTGATGCACTAAAGTCGGCAAGTGCAAATGCTGTAAACAACAATAAACTAAATAAGTCTGAACTAGTTATAGAAGAAATAAAAGTTGACCAGGCAGGCAAATTAAAAAGATGGCGACCCAGATCGCGCGGTATGGCTAGCCCTATAGAGCATCCTAAGGCTCACCTAACCGTTGTGGTTGGTAATGAAGCTATAAATAAACCCGCCAAAAGCGATAAGAAACCCAAAAAAGAGGTAAAAAAATAATGGGACAAAAAGTAAATCCAACTAGTTTTAGACTTCCGCTCAATAAAAATTGGCAAAGCCGATGGTTTGGTGGAAAAGATTTTAAGAAAAACCTTATTTCTGATATTAGGCTAAGAGAACTAATAGAAAATAAACTTGGGTTTAGAGCATCAATAGGTAAGGTCGAAATAGAGAGATCAACCGGTGAACTAATAATTACCATCTATACCAGCAAGCCCGGTGTAGTAATTGGCAGGGGTGGAGCTGGAGTAGAGAGCTTGAAAAAAGATCTAAGCAAACTTGCTGGTCAAGATATCAAGCTCAACATTGAAGAAATGAAAAATCCTGAAATCCACGCTCAACTAATTGCCGAAAATGTCGCTTCGCAATTAGAACGTCGTATGGCCTTTAGAAGAGTTATTAAAGGAGCAGCCGAAAATGCTATTAAGGCAGGCATGCTAGGAGTGAAGATATCGGTATCTGGACGACTAAATGGCGCCGAAATGGCTCGTCGTGAAACTACTGCTAGCGGTAGCATACCTTTGCATACTATCAAAGCCAATATAGACTATGGTTTTGCTAAGGCAAGTACTACCTATGGAGTGATTGGTGTAAAAGTTTGGGTGAATAAAGGATAGATTATGTTATTACCAAGAAAAACCAAATTTAGAAAAGCTATGAAGGGCCGTAATACAGGAGTAGCAACCCGTGGGGCCGAGATTAACTTTGGTCACTATGGCTTAAAAAGCCTAGATAACGAAAGAATTACTTCCCGACAAATCGAAGCGGCTCGACGTGCAATGACCAGACACGTAAAACGTGGTGGTAAAATTTGGATTAGAATTTTTCCGCAAACTCCCGTTACTCGAAAACCAGCCGAAGTAAGAATGGGTTCTGGTAAGGGTGCCTTAGATCACTATGTAGCCAAAGTACAGGCTGGTAAGATTTTGTTTGAAATGGATGGCGTTGATGAAGCAACTGCTAAAGAAGCTATGCGACTTGCAGCTATGAAACTGCCAGTAAGAACAAAATTCTTGATTAAGACTTCAACTGGAGAAACTCATGAAAGCTAAGGATATGCGTAATAAATCAAATAAAGAATTACAAAAGCAGTTAACTGATATGCAAACTCAGCTTAATACTTTACTAATAGATTACAAAACCAAAGAGGTAAAAAACGTTAAGCAAATAAGCGCTCTAAAAAAAGATATCGCTAGAGTTAAGACGGTATTAAATGAAGCAAGCTTAGTAGAAGGAGAATCGAAATGAGCCGAACAATAGTTGCGACAGTGGTGTCAAACAAAATGCAAAAATCAGTAGTTGTGAGCATTGATAGATACAAAACTCATCCTATATACAAAAAACGATATAAGGTAAGTAATAGAATGAAAGCTCACGATGAAAAAAATATTTGCCAAATTGGTGATGTGGTAGAGATTACTGAAACTCGACCAATAAGCAAAGAAAAAAGTTTTGTGGTAACCAAAGTTGTTAAATCTGCAGGAGTCAAGAAATGATTCAAGCCGAAACCAGACTAAGAGTTGCTGACAACACCGGCGCTAAAGAAATCGCTTGCATTAAGGTGTTAGGTGGCAGTAAAAGACGCTACGCTCGAGTCGGCGATATTATTGTTGCTTCAGTAAAAACTGCTACTCCTAATGGAACCGTTAAGAAAAAAGAAGTGGTGAGAGCCGTAGTTGTTAGAACCAAAAAAGCGGTAAAAAGAGCCGATGGTTCAACAATTAAATTCGATGAAAATGCAGCAGTAATAATTGATAAAGCCAAAGCCCCACTTGGAACACGTATATTTGGCCCAGTTTGCCGAGAATTGCGAGAGCATGGTTATATGAAAATAATTTCACTTTCTCCGGAGGTGCTCTAATGAAACTACGACTTAAAGACAAAGTACTAGTTATCACCGGCAAGGACAAAGGCAAGAAAGGTGAAGTTATTAAAGTTTTACCTAGAGAAAATGCGGTAGTTGTAGAAGGTATAAATGTAGTTAAAAGACACACTAAGCCAACCACTCAAAACCCCAAAGGTGGAATTATTGAACAAATCAAACCAATTAGCGCAAGTAAAGTAATGGTTATTGATCCTAAATCAAACAAACCTGCCAGAGTTGGTTACAATGTAGCCAAGAATGGTAAAAAAGAAAGAATATTTAAAGTATCAAAGTTTAAAAATGTTAAAAAACCTGCCTCAAGAGTAGGAGCTAAAAAATGAATCGTCTAGAAGAAAAATATCGTAATACAATAAGACAAGAACTAAAAGAAGAGCTTGAGTTGAAAAATATAAATCAAGTGCCTAATTTAGATAAAATTGTTATTAACGCTGGCGTAGGCCGTGCCGTAAATGATAGTAAGCATCTAGATGTAGCTGTTGATACTCTTACAAAAATAACTGCTCAAAAGCCTGTTATTACCAAGGCCAAGCACAGTATCGCTAGTTACAAACTAAGAGAAAATAATCCTATAGGCGCCAAAGTAACACTTAGGGGTGATAGAATGTGGTACTTCTTGGATCGTCTAATATCAGTAGTAATACCAAGAATGAGAGACTTTAGAGGTCTTTCTAATAAAAGTTTTGACCCACAAGGAAATTACAGTATTGGTATAAATGATCAGACAGTTTTTACCGAAATTAGTTTTAATGATGCCAGCGCAACTCACGGTTTGCAGGTAAATATTGTAACAACCTCAAATTCTAAAGAAGATTCGATGGCGTTAATGCGTAAACTGGGCTTACCGCTCGAGAAAGGAGAAAACAATGGCTAGAAAAGCACTAATACAAAGAGAGCTCAAACGACAAAAGTTGGCCGATAAATACGCCAAAGTCAGAGCAGAGCTCAAGGCAGCAGGAGACTTGGATGGTCTAGCTAAGTTGCCTCGCAATGCCAATCCGGTGCGTTTGCACAATAGATGTGAAATAACCGGTCGTTCGAGAGCATATATTCGAGACTTCGGACTTAGCCGTATCACCTTTAGAGAGCAGGCAAGTAAGGGTCGAATACCCGGAATAACTAAATCGAGTTGGTAAGGAAAATAATATGACAACAGATCCAATAGCAGACATGTTAACAAGAATACGCAATGGACTAAGCTCAAACCGAGCTGAGGTAATTGTGCCATATTCAAAAATTAAGTTTTCAATTGCCAACATTCTTAAGCAACAAGGTTACATTGCAAATGTTAAAAAAGTAAACAACAAGACCTTTACCTATTTAGAGTTGCAATTAACTGGTTCGGAGCGTAAAATTACCAAAGTTGATCGAATTAGTAAACCGGGCCGAAGAGTATATAGTGCTAAATCAGAAATTCCAAGAATATTGGGCGGTAGAGGTATTGTGATTGTGTCTACCCCTGCTGGTGTGATGACCGGAATTCAAGCTCGCAAAGCGGGTGTAGGCGGTGAATTAATTTGTAGCGTTTATTAAGAGTAAAAATTATGAGTAGAATCGGAAAACAACCAATAGAATTACCAGAAGGCGTTACAGTAACCATCGATACCAAAAGTATTACTGTAAAAGGACCAAAGGGCGAAATGAGCGTCAAACTCATGCGAGGTTTTGTTGTAGAACAAAAAGAAACTCGTCTTGAAATTAATTTGCCCGAAGACAGAAATGATTTATTGAAATTCTGGGGAATGCAACGTAGCTTGATTGCCAATGCTGTAGAAGGCGTCACAAAAGGCTTTAGTAAGCAATTAGAAGTCAATGGCGTAGGTTTTAGAGTGTCATTGCAAGGTAATAAACTGGTAATGAACTTAGGTTTCTCTCATCCAGTAGAATACACAGCTCCAGAAGGAATTGAACTCAAAGTAGAGCAGAATGTTATTACTATTTCAGGTATGGACAAACAAGAAGTTGGCGCGGTAGCTGCAGCTATTCGAGAATTTAAAAAACCTGAGCCATACAAAGGCAAGGGTATTAAATATATAGATGAGCATATTCGTCGAAAAGCCGGTAAAACAGCAGCTAAGGCGGGAGCTTAAGGAATAATATTATGAACAAACAGGCACAAATTACTAAGCGAAAACAATTAACCCGATCAAGAGTACGCTCTAAAATATCTGGAAGTGCAACACGTCCACGATTGAGTGTAAAGATTTCTAATTATCATGTAACTGCTCAACTTATTGACGATCAAGCATCAAAAACTCTTGTATATGTAAGCTCAATCGGCAAAGACAATCTAAAAAAATCAACTATGAGCGAAAAAGCTCAGTGGGTTGGTAGCGAAATAGCATCTCAAGCAGTTTCACACAAAATTAGCCAAGCAGTTTTCGATAGAGGTGAAAGAATATATCACGGTCGAGTAAAAATACTAGCCGAGGCAGCTCGCAGTAAAGGTCTAAAATTTTAAAGGAATATAATGGAAAATACTATGCAACCAACAGTTGAATTAGAAGAAAAAATAATTGCTCTAGATAGGGTGACTCGTGTTGTGCGTGGTGGTCGTAGATTCAGATTTCGTGCCACAGTAGTAGTAGGCGATGGAGCCGGACGTGTTGGCGTGGGAGTAGGTAAAGGTGCTGATGCGCCAACTTCTATAGTTAAAGCTGTAGCGACTGCCAAAAAAGCTATTATAAATGTTCCATTAAAAAACAACACTATACCTCACGAGGTAACTGTAAGCTCTGATGGCGCCACTGTTTTTATGAAACCCGCTAGTCCTGGTACTGGCGTAATTGCCGGTGGAACAGTTCGTGCTGTCTTGGAAGTAGCAGGTGTAAAAGATATTCTTACCAAATCACTTGGTTCTAGTAATAAAATAAATAACGCCTATGCTACAATTGCAGCCCTACAGTCATTGCAAAAAGATGAAGTCAAATCACCGAAAGGTAGCAAATGAATTTAAATCAAATACAAACAACTAAATATCCTGACAAAAAACGCTTAGGTCGAGGAATTGGAAGCGGTAGTGGCAAAACAGCCGGTAGAGGCACAAAAGGACAAAACTCTCGAACTGGTGGTGGAGTAAAGATTGGTTTTGAGGGCGGTCAAACCAAGCTTAGCATGCGACTTCCAAAGGTGCGTGGTTTTAAAGCCAAGAATCCTACTAACTATCAGATTATTACGCTTACTGATCTTGAAAACCTCAAATCTAACAAGATAGATAAGACTGTTTTAGTAGAAGCAAAGCTAGTTGATCCAAAAGGGCTAGTAAAGCTGCTTAATAATGGTGAGATTACTAAAAAAGTAGATTTAAATATTGACGCTGCAAGTAAAAACGCCGTTGCAAAAATAGAAAAAATCGGTGGCACAGTGAAGATAACTAAAGCTATTGTGTCTGAACAATCTAAACCTGCTAAAATAGAAAGTAAGTCTAGCCCAAAAAAATAGTCTTTTAACTTAGGAGGAATTTATTTAAGTGAATACAGCAGCTTTTACGCAGCTATATAAAAACAAAGACCTGCGCAAGCGATTGTTTGTTGTTATTGGAATACTTGCAGCTTATAGCTTACTCTCCCATGTTCCTGTACCCGTACCAGATACGGCGAAACTTCAGAGCTTTTTGATACGCCTTTTTCAAAGCAATCCACTGCTAGGTTTTGCCAATCTCTTTACCGGCGGTGCTCTTAGTAGTTTTTCTATATTACTAATGGGCTTAGGACCATATATTAATGCCTCCATCATAATACAATTGCTTTCTCAGGTTGTTCCACAACTTGAAGCATTACAAAAAGAGGGCGAAGCTGGCAGAAATAAAATCAATTACTATACCAGGCTTCTAACGCTTCCTCTAGCTATAATTCAATCTTTTGCCATGATTACGCTCGCCAGAACGCTTTCTACTCAGATAGCAGGGGTCGATTTAATTGGTCAACCAACAGTTGCGCAATGGGTGCTAATGGTAGCATCTATCACTGGTGGTTCGATGCTACTGATGTGGCTTGGAGAGCTTATTACAGATAGGGGTATCGGCAATGGTATATCTATACTAATATTAGCTGGCATTGTATCTCATTTACCGACCCAACTAGCTCAACAGTTTAGTTTGGCTCAAGCCGATAGCGCCAAAATTTTTACTCTTGCAATAATTGCCGCTATTATTGTGGGCGTAGTATTCCTGGTAGTAATGCTTAATGAAGGCCAAAGAAACATACCTATATCTTATGCTCGAAGAATATCTTCGGATGCTCGCTATGGGGGGATAGATACTCATTTACCAATTAGGCTTATTACGGCAGGAGTTATACCGATTATCTTTGCCTTGGCATTCTTGTCTATACCTGGGTTTTTGGGTCAACTCTTATCTAACGCTAAGTCGCAATGGTTATCGCATGCTGCAAGCTGGCTACAAACAACCTTTCAAACCGGTAAACCAGCTTATGTAATTACCTATTTTGTGCTGGTGTTTGTATTTACCTACTTTTATACCGCCATCGTATTTAAGCCTAATGAAATCGCTGAAAACTTGCAAAAACAAGGTGGTTTTATTCCTGGTATTAGGCCTGGCGTTGAAACAAGTAAATACTTGAAGAAAATAATAAATAGACTTACACTTTTTGGGGCATTGGCTCTAGGATTATTGGCAGTTTTTCCTTTTGTAGTTGAGATGGTCTTTAAAACCTCCAACTTCTTGAGTATTGGCGGTACAGGACTGTTGATTATAGTAGCAGTTATTATTGAAACTCTTAAAGCAATTGAATCTAAAGTATTGATGGCTACTTATGAACAATACTAAAAAACTAGAAAAAAAGTCTTTACAAATGCCATCTGTTTCTCTATAATACTAACCTGATACACTTTTCTCTATGGCACAAACAAAGGAAGTAATTGAAATTGAAGGCACCATACTGGAGGCGTTACCCAATGCTAACTTTAAGGTTGAGCTAGAGAATGGGCATGTTATACTTGCTCACATTTCTGGCAAAATGAGAATGCACTATATCAAGATATTGCCTGGAGACAAAGTTACAGTAGAAATGACCCCCTACGATTTAGATAAAGGTCGAATAACCTATAGACATAAGTAGAGTAAAATTTATGAAAGTAAGAGCTGGAGTTAAAAAAATGTGTGCAAAGTGCAAGATCGTGCGTCGTCGTGGTCGAGTTTCGGTTATTTGCGAGAACCCTAAACACAAACAGAGGCAAGGATAAGACATGGCAAGAATAGCAGGCACAAACATTCCAAGTGAAAAACGCGTAGAAATTGCTCTTACCTATATTTATGGTATTGGTAACACTCAGAGTAAGAACATTCTAAGTGCTGTTAAAATCGATCCTAACACCCGAGTTAAAGATCTGACTGAACCACAAATTAGTCAGCTCAGAGAATACATCGACAAAAATCTAACTGTAGAAGCCGAACTTTCTAGAGAAGTTAGCGGAAACATTAAACGATTAAAAGACATTAAAGCCTACCGTGGCCTTCGACATATTGCCAAGTTGCCGGTTCGTGGTCAACGAACCAAAACCAATGCTCGTACCAAACGTGGCAAAAAAGTAACAGTAGGATCTGGTAGAAAGAAAGCAGCAGCTAAAACTTAGTAATTATTATGGCGCAAGTTAAAAAAACCACCAAACGAAAAAAAGTTAAGAAGAATTTACCCAAAGGGGTAATGCACGTTCAAGCTACTTTTAATAATACAATAATTAGTATTACTGACGATCACGGCAACTTAGTTGCTTGGAAGTCTTCTGGTTCGGCCGGATTTAAGGGTAGCCGCAAAAGTACCCCGTATGCAGCTCAAATTGCTGCTGAAAAAGCTATCGAAAAAGCTAAAGAATTTGGTCTAGCTAAAGTGGATGTCATTATTAAGGGCATTGGTTCTGGTCGAGAATCTACCGTAAGAGCATTAATGGCTTCCGGAATAGAAATAGCTAGCATTAAAGATGTGACTGGCATACCTCATAATGGTTGTCGTCCAAGAAAGGCTCGAAGGGTATAATCTATGGCACGAAATCTTACCCCTATAGTCAAATTATCTCGTCGTGAGGGCTTAGAGCTTCACCCTAAGGCTGTCAAAGGCATGACTCGCCGAAGCTATGGCCCAGGACAACACGGGCAGGGTAGACGAGGCAAACCTAGTGACTATGCCTTGCAGCTTCGTGAGAAACAAAAAGTAAAAAGAATATATGGCATACTAGAGCGTCAATTCAGAAACTATGTTGTAAAAGCCGAGAAAATTGACGGTGTTAGTGGTGAAAACCTACTTAAACTTCTAGAAACTCGCCTAGACAATGTAGTTTATCGATCGGGTTTAGCAACGAGTCGTCAGGCTGCTCGTCAACTTGTAACGCATGCTCACTTTACCTTAAATGGTCAAAAAGTCGATATCCCATCTATTGCTGTTAAGCCAAAAGATCAAGTAGCACTTAAGCCAAAGAGTCAAAAGAATGCTTATTTTCAAGGTATCGCTAAAGACTTAAGTGAAAATGCTAACAATACCAGCTGGCTTAAGCTCGATACTAAGAAAATGACCATTACAGTTACCGGAGAGCCAACCAGAGATGAAATTACCGAGCCAATTGCCGAACAATTAATTATTGAATATTATTCACGCTAATATTAACAAAAAGGAGCCCATAAAGTGTTATACGATATCAACTTACCAGAAATAAAAGAAGTAAAATCAGAAAATAATCAATCTACTTTTGAGGTTGAACCGCTATATCCAGGTTATGGTATGACTCTTGGTAATTCTATGCGTAGAGTATTGCTCTCGAGCTTGGCTGGCGCTGCAATTACAGGCGTAAAAATCGAAGGTGTAAGCCACGAATTTACCGCCGTAAATGGCGTTAGAGAAGATGTAATAGAAATTATTCTAAACTTAAAACAAATTAGATTTTCTAATAGTCACGAAGATAAAGTAACTGTTAGTCTTAAAAAAACCGGTAAAGGCGAAGTAAAAGCCGGTGATATTAAATTGGTTGATGGCGTTGAAATTGCTAACCCAGAATTAGTAATTGCCAACCTCGATAATGCCAAAAGTAAGCTAGAAATGGATCTTTTAATTGACCGTGGTAGAGGTTATGTAGCAGTTGAAAGTCGGGCTAGCGAGCAAATGCCAGTCGGTATGATAGCAATTGACGCTATTTATACACCGATCAAAAGAGTTCGATACAATGTAGAAAATACCCGTGTAGGCCAGATGACCAACTTAGATAAGCTAATACTTGAGGTTGAAACTGATGGCACTATTACTCCTGCCGATGCTGTTTCTCAGGCTGCCGAAATTTTGGTAGGACACTTTCAAGTGCTAGCCGGACACGACGTGGTAAGCGTAGGTACATCCGGAATTGTAACTGCAGAACAAAAACAAGAAGCTGATATGGCTCAAATTTCAATTGATGAAGTTAACTTTAGTCCACGTACCACCAACGCACTTCTTAATAATGACATCAAGACTATT
>CAZEIU010000003.1:0-39263 GCA_964512085.1 uncultured Candidatus Saccharibacteria bacterium | reverse complement strand
TAAAGTAATCGTTAAAAACTACGTTAAGTCTATTGAATGATTTTTCGAATTTGTTATTAATATCTTTTTGCAAACTCTGGATTAGTTTTTGTGAATCATCAATAGCCAACTCCAGGTCAGTCTGCTGTTTTCTCAAGAATTCTATTCTTTCTTGAGACTGTTGAGCCACCTCAATTTCTTTAGGGTCTACATCTACAGCCGCATCGATTTCAGCAGATATTTTAGTTATCTCATCTAACTCAACCGTGCCGGCATTTTTTTCTTTGAAAAAAACATATTGATTACCAAACCAATCTTTGGCTAGCGATTTTAACCTATCAATATTGTCTTTATTCTGATTATTTTGCTCAATAAGATAATTTAGATTCATTTCTAGCTCGGTTTTTAGTGAGGCCTGCTCTTCAGCTTGTGCCATTAAATCATTATTTTGTTTTTTAATAGTAGAATTGTATATTTCGTCACGCAATTTAACTATCGTTGACGCTATTTGTTTATTTTTTTCAATCAATTTGGTAAGTTCTTTTTCTTTAATCTGAATCTCTTTTTTCAGCTTTATAGACTCATCAAATCTTTTCTGTTGCTCTAGTTTGGAATCTAACAACTCCTGGTGTTCTAAGTCTAATGCGCTTATATCTAGCTCTATAGATCGTAGCTTAATAGTATGCTTGGTCTGAAGCTCCAAAAGATCGTCTCTTTTAGACATAAAATAAGTAACTTGCCTTTGTATTTTGCCGGTTTGAGAAACCAACTCTAAGGAGTCATCTTGCATAGCTAGCTCTAGCATTTGGAGTAAACTCTGGAGAGTTTTATCAATAATTTTGCGAGATCTTTCTTGTCTCAATTGTATGCGAACATTCTGAACCAAACCAAGAGCATGACTTACAAATTCTTTTTTTTGATTGGTATTTAATTTAGCTTGTACTAATTTCAGCTCTTTGTTTATTTTAATTATTTCCTTATCACACTCATCTATACTGTTCTGTAACTCATTTACTTTTTCAGATTCATGCAAGAATATTTTTTGAAAATGAGTTCTTTTTTGCGTAATAGTTTCTAAGTTTTTTTCTATTTTTTTAATATCTCGACTTTGATTTTCATCGTTCGACTTAAGAACTTCTAGTTCGTTCTGTTTAGAAAGTATTTCTTTAGTAAGAGAATCTTTTTCTTGCTCGAGAGATCTTAATTGGTTGGTAGCTCTCGAGGTGTCTTGATCTTTAAGGTTATTCTTATTCTCTGTATGAATGGATGTTATTATTTCATTAACTTTTTTTAGCTTAGATTTAGATTCTTCTATTCTTTTAGCAAAATCATTCGATTCAAGGTTAAGTCTTATCATTTCGTTGTTGAGATAGACCTTTTTCTTAATAACTAGTTCTTCTTTTAAGCTAGCTACCTTTTGTTTACTTTTCGTGTAAGCTTGCAGGACCTTTGTGGTAGGTTCTAACTCCAATAGAACATTCTCTATTTGAGCCAAGTTTTGTTCAGCTTTTTTTAAATTATTCATTGCTGTATGTCTTTTTAGTTCGAATTGCCGAATACCGCTAGCTTCTTCAAACAACAATTTTCGCTCTGATGAGCTAGATGTAAGCAGACTGTCCACCATACCTTGGCCAATTACCGTATATGTTTCGGTGCCAAAACCTGCCTTGGCCAAATATTCATTAATTTTTGACAGTTTAGTTCTTTTGCCGTTTACCCTATACTCAACATCGCCCGATCGATATTGCTTTCTGAGTATTTCAACTTCAGATGAATCAATTTCGAACTTTCTTGTGCTGTTATCGAGCAGTAGTACTACCTCGGCAAGGCTAGCCCGAGGTTTTTTTGGTGTACCAAAAAATATCACGTCGTCAGATTTGGATACACGAAGCCTCTTAATTTTTTGTTCGCCTAGCACCCATCTTATAGCATCGGCTATATTACTCTTGCCCGAGCCATTAGGTCCAACAATTGCTGTAATGCCCGAATCAAAAATCATCTTTCTGCTATTACCGAAAGACTTAAACCCAGTGATTTCTAGTTTTTTAATCATTTAAAACCATCATTATACTTACTATTGTATATAAATAGAGTAAACATAACAAAAACCCAAGCTACGCTGCTTGGGTAATATTAATATGCTTAAGTATGATTGACTTAATAAGCTCTAATACCTCGGGGTTGTGAATTATAAATAGGTGTCCGACTTTGGTACAGACATGCTCAATATTATTTGGAAGTTTATCTTTGACTAAGTCGTATTCAGACTGCGGTGCAATTAAAAAGTTGTGAACAAATCTGCCTTCGGGATGAGCTGACCTGTGAGGAAAAACCAGCCAGTCAGCCAGACCCACAATAGAATATGTATGGTGCCCGCTTACTTGATTCTTCAAATAAGCTAGGTTAGATTCACTAATGTCGCTATGAGCTGCCAAATCCCTAACAATAGGGATAGGAACAAGCATGCGCCTTAGTTTTGGCCTAAGTCTCACTCTTCCTTTAGTCAGCCAAGCTATAAACTCTACAGAATATCTCACGGGCATATTGATAGGATCTGTCCAAGTTGTACCGGCCAAGGGTGAAGCAATAAGAATGGTAGCCGTAACCTTAGCGCTGTACTTAATAGCTAGCAGTGTGGCAATTATACCGCCTTGCGAATGGCCAATAATCAACCATTGATCATCTGAATCATATAGATGTTTTTTGGCAATTTTAGCGGTAGATTTCTTTATATCGCCCAGACCTAAGTTACTAATAGTTTCAAAACTTACATTATTGTAATCAACTACTTCACCGGCAACATTAAGCAGTGGTCGATAGTAAAACTCACTCTGTGGTGGCGCCAGCGTACCGGCGATTACCAGCACTTTTACTGCCATCGCTTTCCCCTGTCTGTGAATGTACGCAGCCTTTGCTGTCTCTTAAGCTTATTCTAGTACAAAATTGAGAGTTTAGCTATTTATTGTTCTTCTTGATACTTTTAAGCTTCTCTAGTCCACTTAGAGCAGCTTCTTGTTGGGCAGCTTGCTTGCTACTACCACTGCCTTCGCCATATTTTGTTTTACCTAAGAATACACCTACTTTAAAAGTCTTGTCATGATCAGGGCCAGTTTCTTCTAGTACTTTGTAGCTTGGAGTAGAGCCTATTTTTTCTTGAGACAGTTCCTGAAAATGACTTTTAGCATCTATATAGGCGCCTGTCTTTATTATTTCTTGCAAATTAGAAACCAGATTTTCTTCTATAAAATCTTTGCAAGCTTCGTAACCCGATTCTAAATATATTGCACCAATTGTAGCCTCTACTAAGTTTGCGAGTAGAGCCTGCCTGGTTCTACCTCCTGTCTTGGCTTCGCCACGACTCATTAGCAAGAATCGACCAATATCCAGTTTTTCTGCGAGCATTGCAAGAGATTCAGTCTTTACTAATGCTGAACGCCAAGAGGTAAGCTCGCCTTCTGGGTTTTGATAATTTCTATATAAGTAGTCGGTAACTACTAATTCTAGTACAGCGTCGCCCAAAAACTCTAATCGTTCGTTATGCTCTAGCTTGGCTTTACGATGTTCGTTGATGTAACTTCTGTGAGTAAAGGCAGTTTTTAAGATAGCAGGATTAGAAAACTTAACTCCTATAATCTCTTCTATCTGTTCTTGATTAAAAACCATATTATTTTATATTATACCTTTTTTTAATTCTATTGATAGCCTCGCGCAAAATTACCTTTGTAGCTTTATACTCGAGTACATCATAAGCCTGCTCAGCCTCAAACCACTGCACATCTACAATACCCTCTGAATCTTCTGGTGTTAGCTTTTCTTGATGGTCGTAAGATTCAATAAGATAAACAAAGTTCGTCATAAATATCAACTTATTGTTCATTCTATAAAAGAAGTGAATTTTATCAAGTTTACTGATAATTTTAATCTTGGTAAGCCCAGTTTCTTCACCAATCTCTCTTATAGCCGTCTGCTCTAGAGTTTCGCCCGATTCTACATGGCCTTTAGGAATACTCCATCTGGCTTTTAAGTCTTGCAACAATACCACCTCAATTAAGTTGTCTTTTACTCTAAAAACAATCCCTCCACTAGAGTATTCTCGAACAGCCTTGGCTCGAGCTGGGTTTTGCTTACTATGACGAAACTTTTTATTTGGTTTACGTTTCTTGTATAGGCTTGTTTGACTCTTCTGTTGATTCTGACTTTGCGTTTGCTCTGTCGGGCTCTGAAGGGTTTGATTTGGCTTGTTTTTCGGCCTGTATTTTTTTGTCTTCTTCTGGTTCATAAAATTCACTTTGTCGGTATATCGTACCAAGAACACCATTTATAAATTTACTCGAGTTGTCGCCACCAAATGACTTTGCTAGCTCCACCGCTTCATTAATTGCTACTTTGGGTGGCACTTCTCTGGCAAACACTAACTCATATATTGCCATTCTTAAGATTGATTTATCTACTTTGGCAATTTGCTCTATTGGCCATTCTGGCGCAGCAGGTACAATCAACTCGTCGATTTTTTTAATATTTTTTTGCGTACCCTCAACCAAATTTATAGTAAAATCTGGCTCTTCTAATGCTTCATCATAAACTTTTAGGTTACGATCTAGAATTTCTTTTAGATCGGTCTTGAGCTCTTTGATATCTAGACCCATACGAAAGTCGTATTCATATAGAGTTTGTAATGCGATTATGCGTGAAAGGTGTCTATTGGATGCCATAAGGGTTTTGCTTTATTTGTTAATTGTAACGTACTTGAGGGGTAAAATGCGAGAGCTTAAGAGGGATTTCTTCTAGTTCTTACTACTTCTAGAGTAGCTGCCCTGTGTAATCTTCTAGGCAAATTAAGTTTTGAGTTTTTCTCATACATCAACTGTAAAGATTTCAATGAATCATGAGATCGACGTTGTCCTCTTGTAGATGATGTACGACGTTTTTTTGGTACTGGCATAATTTTGCCATTCCTTTCTATTAATAATATTGATGCCCTTTACAATTAATGTAAGTAGTTCATTATAGAGGCTTGCATTTTATTAAACGCTGCAAGCAATTAAGTAGTGACGGCTAAACCTAGGTTAAAGCCAAAAAATCACTATTTTGCAAAAAACTTTATTAAGAAGTTTTTTGCTGAGATCTATAATGCTTTAAGAGGCATTTCGCTAATTATAATATCACAATTTATTACTAAATTCAATACTATTTAAGATTTTGTAACAAAATTAACTAACCTGTTGGGCACAACGATAGTTTTAACTATCTGGTCTTGTGAAAGAATATTTTTTTCTTTTAATAGATCGATTGCCTCAGTTTCTAGATCTTCTTTGCTAGAACCGGTACTAATTGCAAATTCACCTTTCAGTTTACCATTTATCTGAACAACTATTGTCACCACATTATCCTTTACGAGCTCAGGGTCGAATGCCGGCCAAGCTTGTAAATGAACAGACTTTTCGCCACCCGCAAGTTGCCAAATTTCTTCTGCTATATAGGGAGCAATAGGCGCCAACATCAAGGCTATCATTTTGGTGGTTCTATGAGCGAGCTCTTTGAAGTTTTCAGATTGTAGTCTTTCTCTATTATTGGGCTCTGTTAAGTAATTAGTAAGCTCCATAAGAGCTGACACAATGGTGTTAAATTGTCTTTTCTCAATGTCTGAATCAATTTTTTTGAGTGTTTTATTCACCATGCTGTCTACCTGTGTCTCAAACACGTTATCTTCGGCGCTACTTTTTATTGAAGACTTAGGGTCTGATGTTAGCTCTGCAGTAAGGTCAAATACTCGAGTTAAAAATCTGTATACGCCGGCTAATTTTTGTTCATTCCACTCTATTGCTTGATCGTAAGGTCCCATAAACATTTCGTATACACGCAAGCTATCTGCCCCAAATTTCTCAACGACTTCATCGGGGCTAACTACATTACCTTTGCTCTTACTCATCTTATTGCCGTCAGCGGCTAAAATCATTCCATGACTACGGCGTTTGGCATAGGGCTCGGGAGTTGGCACAAAACCTTTGTCAAACAAAAATTTGTGCCAAAAACGACTATACAAAAGGTGCAAGGTAGTATGTTCCATTCCACCATTATATAAATCGACCATCAGCCAGTATTTGAGCTTGCTAGCATCGGCAAATTGATTTGAATTGTTCGGATCAATATAGCGTAAATAGTACCAACTACTGCCAGCCCAGTTTGGCATGGTATCGGTTTCGCGCTTGGCTTGTCCGCCACATTTAGGACATTCTACATTTACCCAATCAGTAATGTTGGCAAGTGGGCTCTCACCTGTATCTGTAGGTTCATAGCTATCTACGTCGGGCAAAACTACCGGTAATTGATCTTCGGGTACTGGCACAGCACCACACTTACTGCAATGAATAACTGGTATTGGTTCGCCCCAATAATGTTGACGAGAGAAAATCCAATCTCGTAATTTATAGCTAACTTTTTCTTTGCCAATACCTTGATCTTCTACCCATTTGGTTATATCTTTTTTTGCTTCATCTACTTCTAAGCCATCAAATTGATCTGAATTTATTAATTTACCATTCTCTACGTATGGCTTATCGCTCACCTCTGGTCCATCAATTACTTGTATAATATCAATGCCAAATTTTTTGGCGAATTCAAAATCGCGCTCATCATGAGCTGGCACTGCCATAATAGCTCCTGTGCCATAATCCATCATTACATAATCAGCTATCCAGATAGGAATGTTTTGTTTGGTAGCAGGATTTACAGCATAAGCCCCAGTAAAAACGCCTGATTTGTTTTTTTCTTCCATTCTGTCGATATTGCTCTTCGACATAGCTTGTTTTACATATGAATCTACCGCGTTATGCTGATCGTCGGTAGTAATGTTTTTTACCAATGGGTGTTCGGGCGCCAACACCATAAATGTAGCGCCAAAGATAGTATCTGCTCTAGTGGTAAAAACTTTTATCTTTTCGCTTTGACCATCGACGGCAAATTCTATTTCGGCTCCATTGCTTCGGCCAATCCAGTTAATTTGTTGATGGGCAATTTGCGGTAAATAATCAACCAGCTCAAGGTCTTCTATAAGCCTGTCGGCGTAAGCTGTAATTTTGAGCATCCACTGTTTGAGTAATTTTTTCTCTACAAGTGTACCACAACGTTCGTGACGACCGTTTATAACTTCTTCGTTGGCCAAACCAGTCTTGCATTTAGGACACCAATTTATCGCAATTTCTGCCTGATAAGCCAATCCATCCTTGAGTAACTGTAAGAATATCCATTGTGTCCACCTATAATAGCTCGGGTCTGTTGTATTAATTTCTCTACTCCAATCAAAACTAAAGCCAAGTTCTTGCATTTGTCGTTTGAAGGTAGCGATATTTTTAGCCGTTGCGTCAGCCGGACGAACTTTGTTTTTAATTGCATAGTTTTCGGTAGGCAAGCCAAATGCATCCCAACCCATTGGGTATAAAACATTTTTACCCATCATTCGTAGTCTTCTGGCGATAATGTCTTGAGCTGTATAGCTCCGTACATGTCCGGTGTGCAAACCATCTCCCGATGGATAAGGAAACTCTACCAATACATAATATGGTTCACTAGAATTGTCATTGTCTTTAGCTTGATAAAAGTTATTATCTTGCCAGAGCTTACGCCACTTTGGCTCTATTTGTTTGGGATTGTATTTATTCATTATTTTTATTGATTATAAATTATAGTTTTATTATGACACAAAAATAAGACTAGCCCTATAGGAGTGATGTGCAGCACTCCTATAGGGCTATTTGCAGATTAGAAGACATTAGGTGATGTGCAGCACCTTTCTAGTCTTCAGAGGGTTTTTCTACAAACAGAGGAGCAGTGGGCGTAATTCATAAATATTAGCTTATTCTACTTAGGCATACCGAATTATTCCCTCGGGCTTGTCTTTGCTGTAAGCCATCGGTACGGGCTCTTGGGCCGTCACAGCGCTCTCGGCTTGAGACAAGTCGGGCTTGGGCTTGGCAGCAACTTTGACGTCCATCTGTCCTCCAGTGGTAGGTGCGGTTGTTTTACTTCTCGACCTCGAAGCTGTGGTTCGAAGCCGATTTAGAAAAACAAAAAACCGCCTGTTTTTTATGCAGGCGGTTTGTTTAATTACTTATTATTTTTTTAGAGTACAGAAACCCTAACCGCCTGCGGTTCAATCAGTAGTAGGTTTAGGTTGTTGTTACGACTCATGTGTTTCATTACAAATATTTTATTCATATTAAACGATAAAGTCAAATAATTACTGCAGATTATGGTTTCCACTGCCAATGAGATAGTACGGTTTTAGCATTGTCTCTTATCTCGGCACCGTTGTCTCCTGCACCTGTGTAGCCTTCAAACCTAATATATAGAGATTTGAACTGCTTAACAGTAGGGTTAGAGTCGAGAGTTGGAGCATAGTCTACAAACACATAAAAGTCTTTTGTAGTTAGATTCTTGAAGGTTCTAATAGACTTTCCACCAACCAAAGTACCATTAACTGCTCGATATTTATCGGTTATCTCGGTTACTTCCTGACCCAGCTGAACGAACCTATCATGCTCACTTTGGGCAAGCTGAATGTAATTTTTATTAACCGAGACAGATTGGCTATCTACAGATATGTTTTTACTTACACCAGAAGACAAGTTGTAGCTATAAGTGTTTAAACATGTACTGCCCGTCAAGCCGGTACCAACCTGCTTTACAAAACCTGTAGCCGGAAAAACAGATTCATAGCAAGGTGAGCCAGCTTTTCTAAAGCCATCGGGCGGATTATTTGTACTTGCTACTTCTACACACACCCAAGTATTGGGAGCTTGCTTATTTTGACGCACTGCCCATTCTTTGCCAGAAGCTGCACAGTCTGGATTTTGTGATTCCCTCACAAATACTTTGGTGTCAGTCTTAACTGTTCCTGGTTCGTTTGTTTCATAGCACCTACCTTGATTACAAAAAGCTTTTTTTGTACAGGGTCGGTTTCTGCTCCAGCTCCAGAAGCGTTACTTATTAGGATATAGCCAACGCCAATAAGAGCGATTATTGCAACACCAAGTGCAATCTTTCTCTTGGTAAAAAAGTTAGTTTTTTTAGATAAAGTTTTCTTTTTTTGAGCCATCAGAGTCCTTTTTAGTTATTGGCTCTATAATAATGCTTATGCTTGTAAATTGTCAATCTTTTGTAGGCTGAGCAAATACCGCAAAATAATTAAAGTATTTAAATAATTTTTTAGTAGTAATTTTTTGTCGTGGTTCGTATTCATTGGGGTGCAAAATAGGGTCGACAATATAAAAGTATTCTCCAGACGTATCGTTTTTATAGCCATTTAAAACTATTTGGTGATTTTCACCGTGATCGTTAAAACCAAGCTTTACACTTATAATCACTGGACAGTCTTTTTTAAATTGTTCTATAAAACTATGTTTAACTTTGTCGTCGTTATCGATAATATTGGCTTCGGCTTGCACTTGAGTGTTCACTGCAAACATTTGTTGTTTGTTGTAGTCTTCATTTTGCTCAAACCAAGAAGTGTCTTGTGAAGGAGCTCGCCAATTACGACGCCACGCTATGTACCCTAGGCTGGTAAAATATTCTACTTGTTTGCTGTGCCGCCAGTTGCTACTACTTGGTTCTAGCCCATCGTGTTGCAACATCCACTCTCTTATTTCGGCCAATTTTATAGATTTGTCATCATGGGGAGGTAGGTAGTCCATCATCATTTTCATTGCAGCAATGGCGCATATTTTTCTACCCTCGCTTGGCGGTATATGATGCTCTGGGTCTTCTTGCCAAACATGGTCAACATCCAAGAAAATATCAACTTTATTTGTGTTATTCATTTTATTATCGTACTTTTGCAAATGATTTTTTCTTTCGTTTTTTCCAAACCACAGACTGTCTTACAAGTACTTTGGCAGGGTCAACTTTTTCATCTAGCATTATTCTGGTGGCTTCCTCAGAGAAAACATTGCCTTGACTGCCTTTTACAAGCACTATATCACCTTTTTTTATGATTGATTTTAGATAATGCCCAGCTTCATATGGAGTTCTAAAAACTTTTATTTTGTCGCTGGCTAAACCGGCATGATTAGCAGCTGTGGCCATATATTTTTCGGCGTCTGTGCCTATAGTGATGAGCATATCGACAACTTCTGCAGCTTTACTACCAACTTGTTGGTGTGATTCTACGCTAAAGTCACCAAGCTCGTTCATGCTACCTAGCACCGCATAGCGTTTAGCACCTTTTGGTACTTTAAACTCCTTAATGGTTTCAAGAGCTGCAATCACAGCCTCAGGGCTGGCATTATAACTATCATCAATTATGACAGCTCCGTTTTTTCCTTTGAGTTTATTCATGCGACCATTCTCGGTCTTAACTTGCTCCAGTTCAAAACAAATTGCCTCAAAAGGCACATCTAGCTCATTGGCTACAGCCGCAGCGGCTAGTAGAGCGTATAGGTTTTGTTTACCAATCATCTTGGTGTGCACTAGCTTACTTTTTTTACCAATATGCAGGTGAGCTTTTAGGTAGCTATTTTTATCTCTAGATATTTTACTAAATTTAACTGCACCAAAACTCAGTCCAAAACCTACAGTATCTTTTTTGTAGGCTTTTTTGCGCAACTCAGAACTGTCGGCATTATATATAATTGTTTTGGCCGATGCGGCAGTTTGCCATATATAGTGCACAACAGTCTTCATGTCTTTTAAAAACTCCATATGTACCGGTGCGACAGCCGAAATTACACTAATGTCTAGCTTTACAATTTGTAATACTTTTTTCATCATCAAATACTCGTCATCGGCAAGCTCTAATACCACTGTGTCATATTTATAGTTTTGAAGTTCAGCATCGATTTGTTTGAAAGTCTTAGACCACGCCCGCGCATTCCAGAGTTTATTGGGTACTTTGAGTCCAAAAAGACTTAGCGGTATACCTATATCGGTATTATAACTATCACGACTATAGCGAACTTTGCGCGTTGAGCTTAAGACTTCACCAATAGCTTTTTTGGTACCAGTTTTGCCCACACTACCAGTTACACCAATAACTATAACGTCATACTTTTGTAAAAGCTTTTTTACTTTTAGATTGAGGCGCGAAATAATTACTTTTTTGGCTATGTTTTTCATATATATAGTCTAACAGATTAATTAGCTCTTATTAATAAATAAAAACCCCAACAAATAGTTGGAGTTATTTTTTAGCTATAATAGGCCTCTAAAGCATTCATAGCATAAAGTCTGGCTATGCTTGTATTGAGATTGTCGTCTTCATCGCGCAAACGACCTTGGGCATCTATAGAAAGTTGTGGGTGTAAATCAAACAATTCCTGTAGGTCAAGTACATTGATAGCGTCAATACCACCGGCAACCCCAATACCAAAGCTTTCATCAAGCCACCTTTCTTTAAGCATCCTAATTATCAACTTTGCCGATAATATATCGAAACTTTTGCCAATACCGCCAGATGGATCGATTAGTATATAGTCGATTAAATCCTTATAAAGTCGCAACTGTCGGGTTAGCAGTACCGGATTAGAATCTACATCGTCATAGGCCAACGAACCAATTTGCAATACGATAATCGCATCTGGGTATACCTGCCTAAACTTCTCTAGTTCTTTAACACTTGGCCAGTTGATATTTAGCTGAAGACCATGACAGTTTTTTCCGCCCAGACGCATTGCCTCGCAGAGTTGATCCGCTAGCCAGTACGGACTATGAGTATTGTAATGAATTAAGTTTAGGGTAATTGGGTTGTCAGTAAAAATACCAGCAATGTCTTCTCTCTTAGGAAAGTGCATAGGATGATTATTTGTATATCCAGCCATTGTTTTATCACTCAACAATACTCCTGCCATCACTCTAGCTCTTACATCTTCTGTCTTAAGATCACGCAGGACTGTATCTACTTCTGCTGTCGTCATAAACCCAGTAACGCCGACATATGGCAACCGTGCTAATGCTCGGGTTGTCAAAACCACACCTCTCTGTAGGGTACAATTACAAAAAGATTCTATACTAAAAAAGACCTTTATTCAATCTTAAATTAAGTATTGTATATAAGATCTTTTATTTTTTACTTTTGGGCTTGCTAGATTTTTCTTCTTGCTTCTCTTCTTTTTTGGCTACTTCTTCGGCTTCTTTTTCGCGTTTTTTCTTATCTATATCTAAGCGGTCTAAATGCAATATTCTAAAACCAAGATAAACTACCAACGCAATCACCAAGAAGTCTATGAGCGAGCTTATAAATGCTCCCCAAGCAATTGTAGCCTTGCCTAGCTGTATTGTGGCTCCATTTAAGTTGGTTTTGCCTAGTACCAAGCCTAGGATTGGGTTAATGATATCAGTTACAAATGAGTTAACCAGCTTAGTTACGGCGCCACCAATTATAAAACCTACAGCAAGAGTTACTACGCCCTGCTCACGCACAAAGTCAAAGAAACCGCTGGTATAGTCTTTGGCGGTAGTTCTAGCTTTTGCTGCAGCTACTTTACTTTTATTTGCTATTTTTTCCATTTTTTCTTTCATGACCTACTTAAACGTATTGTAGTCAAGTAAGTGACACTTGTTATCAGATTGAATTATATCATATTTATTGCTAAAATAAACCAGTTAAGGGGCTATAGCTCAGTTGGCTAGAGCGCTTGCATGGCATGCAAGAGGTCGGGAGTTCGAGTCTCCCTAGCTCCACCATAAAAAACTCTCTTTAGTAAAGAGAGTTTTTTTGTTTAGAACGCACCAATAATAAGATTGAGTACATACACAAGCAAAATAACAATTAGTGAGCCAAGTAAAAAGCCGCAAAAAATACCAAATCCCAGTCTAAAGCCATCTCTATAGGTATAGTGAGCGCTCTTTACTACGTCGGCTCGGCCTATTTCTTTTTCTTCGCGAAAAAACTCTGTAGCTTGCTCAGACTTGTCGGGCTGTTTAAGCTTAACATTACGTTTGTGTATGTCTTTTTCCATTAAACTTATTATAGCATTTTGCTTGAGCTTAGCACTACATGCTTTTTGCCACGTTGGATTATTTTGCACTCACCAAAAACTTGTTTCATCTGCTTATATACCCATGGCTTTAATCTAGCTTCTGCTACTATTGTTAGTGTCCCATTAGTTTTAAGTTTATTAAAACTCTCGGCAATCATTTGCTCTACCACTTCTCTTCCTCTATGAGTTGGCGGATTGCTCACAATAAGATCAAAGTTGTTTTCGCTTATTTCGCTAAACCCATGACTAGCCATAATATCTACATTTGTTAAGTCGTTGAGAGCTGCATTTTGCTTGGCCACCATCACCGCGCCAATATCGGAGTCGATTCCAGTTACTTGAGAGGTAGAGTAGGCTTTGCCAAGCCACAATGCCATTGCACCCCAACCACAGCCCCAATCTAATATTTGTGCATTATTATAATCATTCTTAGATATCTCTTCTAAGAGTAATTTGGTGCCACTATCTAGACTTTTTGGCGAAAAAAGGTCTGGGCTAGTTGCAAACTCAACAGCGATGTTTTTAATCTCAAAAGCTAACATTTGAACTTGCGCCCCGCAATTACAATGACATCACCTTCTTGTCCGCCTAGTCTGCCAATCTCGCTCATAACCCCTGTTTTTTTGAGAATATCACGTAGTCTTCTTACGCCGTCTACCTGTGAAAAATTGGTTCTTTTGGCGAATCCTTCTATTTTTTTACCGGTTACTACATACTCGTTGTTAACCTTTTCTACCTGCCATATTTGATCTTCGCTAAGGGTAATTGTAGGTATCTCTGGCTTAGATTTTTTAATTTTAACAGCATTCTTGGCCTTGAGTATTCTACTAGCAGCTTGCATTAATGAGGTAATCTCTTGGGTTGTAACTGCCGAAATTGTAAATATGTCGCTTCCATTAACACCCGAGGCTTTAGTGAGCTGTTTTTTTAGTTCTTGAACTTCAGCCTTAGGTTTGGTTTCTGATTTGGTAAGTGCCAATATGTATGGCCGTTTACTAAGATCTACGGCATAGTTTTTGAGCTCAGAGCGAATAGTTTTGTAATCGCGCACAATGTCGTCTGAGTTGACATCTATAAGTTGAATAAGTACCTTACAACGCTCTACGTGACGCAAAAATTCGTCACCCAAACCTTTGCCCTTACTAGCACCCTCTATCAATCCTGGTATATCTGCTAGCAAAAAGTGCACATCGCCTATTTCTACAACGCCCAAGTTGGGTATAAGAGTAGTGAACTCATAATTAGCTATTTCGGGTTTGGCGTTCGATACCATAGAGAGCAACGTACTTTTACCAGCATTTGGCAGACCCACCAATCCGACACCAGCAACTAGCTTAAGTTCTAACTTGAGTGTTTTTGCTTCTCCTTCTTCTCCAAGCTCTGCCATTTTTGGAGCTTGGCGAATTGAGCTCTTAAAATGAGCGTTACCAAAACCACCTCTGCCACCTTGAGCAACTGTAGTAATTTGGCCTTCTTTTACAAGATCGGCAATTTGCTGATTGTTATCATATACAACTGTGCCAACTGGCACCTTAAGTATAATCTCTTCGCCGTTTTTACCATGACGAAGATTAGTACCGCCATCGCCTCCGTTTTGAGCCTGCCAGAGTTTACTGCTACGGTATTTAGCTAAGGTGTTAGTATTATTGCTAGCAATTAGCACCACGTCGCCACCGCGACCACCGTCGCCACCATCTGGGCCGCCTTTGGCGTTACCGCGACTACTGCGAAAGTTTAATTTGCCGTCGCCACCTTTGCCGGCCTGTATTTTGACTGTTGCTACATCTGTAAACATCTTGACATTATACCATTTACTGATAAAATAGTCTAGAATCAGTACCTTCGAGAGAGAGAAGAAATGCCAGATACCAAGACTGTGGATATAAAAATTGTGTTAGTTGGCTACTTTGCCTTTATGTTTGAAGACCCATCATGGTCAAATCGATACGACAACTGCAAGATTACTAAGACTAACCGCAAGATTAAATCAACCCATGATTTTGAAATTTATTCAAAAGCAGGCGTAGATACGCTGATGCGACTACTTATGACGGAGGGCGTACAATCTGTAGAAATTACTGACAACGACTTAACGGTCAACTTTGTTATAAGTGATCGTTTTCCAGAAGCAGGTATTACAGATTTAGTTCTAGAGATTGTTGATAACCCTGATGTTCATAAAATTGCACTTCATATCACAGTTAATGACTAAGCGTCAGAAAGGTAAAGGTAAGAAACGATCTAAGAGTTGGCATAGGCATTCTGGCCAAGATTGGCGCCTTAGAAAAGTAGAGCGAGCCTTTAAACGCGCCGGCATAGGTGATCCAGTAAAGACAGCAGATGGCAAATTAGTAGACCCTAAACCCAACCCTCTACCTGGAAAAATACATCCTTCACGAAACCATTTTGATTCGCTATAGTTAATTGTATTAACCAAAAACCCCGAGAAAACTCGGGGTTTATTATTTATATTTGTTTTACAAATTAATAAATGTAGATGTAGTTACTAGCTGGGCCACTACCATAACCAACTCGTCCCCAACCGGCAGCGCCATTCATATCTGAGTAATATACTGTACTGCCTTCTACGCGCTCAATGTAAACTACATGGTTCCCCCATCTGGTTACACCAGCAGCACCGGCACGAGGCGTACTGCCTACTGCCATGCCGGCTCGTGGAGCGTTGTAAGGCCACTGGTTGGCGTTGCCGAGCATGTTAGGAATATATCTACGGCCGGCTACATACCAAGTACAGTAACCATAGGCGTAAGTATTGGCAAATGATCCGCCTCCACTTGTCACTGGCCCTGTATATGCTGAAGAAATTGTTCCTACAGAAGAAGTATTCTTACTTGCTACACTTGCAGCTGGAGCAGCAACTGGTGAAGGTTTTACTCCATCAGGAATAATTATTTTCTGACCAGCAGCAGGAGACTTACCATCTAGAGAGTTAAAACTATCAATAAGAGCCGAGTTGGCTTGATACTGAGTAGCTAATTGATCTAGGTTGTCGGTACCGGTTCCGGTATACAATATGCCCGATACTGGCAAAATAGTAAGATTATCGCCCGGTTTTATGCTCGTTTCGTCGGTAATATTGTTGGCCCACTTAATAGTGTCTGAAGTAATATTAAACTTACTTGCCAAAGAGCTAAGGGTATCACCATCTTTTACCGTATAGGTAATAATTTCGCGACTTGGAGCTCCAGTAGTAAGAACTGGTAGTTTCTTGGCTAAGAAATCATCTCCTGCAGTAGAGAGTACCGCTTGAGCATTCAAATCTTTGGCTTTTTGACTCACATCGCTGTTAACCATAGAAGATGTACCCTCTGAGAGTACAGCACCGGTAGCTATAAGAGACACGCTTTCGTTATTTGCAGTTTTACTTGAAGTACTGGCCGTAGATATCTTAGCTTCAGATTTAACCTGACCAGCAGTTACAGCAAATACAGCCAAGGCAATTACAGATACATGTAGCAATGCTCTAGGTATTTTACGCCCCCTTATAAGTGGAGTCTTGGTGGCGTCTTTTATAAATTCTATTTTACTTTGAGATCGAGGGCTCTCTAATTTGTTAGAAAGCGTATTTGTTTTGGTAAAAGTTTCTGGATGCCCTACGCCAGCAAAACTCTCGCGGCGCACTTGTAAGGGTAAGCCCATAATCTTTTTACTAATACATTTCTCCTTCTGCACTTAAGCAGAAAACTGTGTTTTATCTGGCTCCGAGTTAATACGGACAAGGAACTTCGACCTGAAGTGTTAATAATATTCCCTTATCTGACAAACTACACAGTAACGCTCACTAAAAATATGATTTCTATCTGAAAACTGTAATATTTCTCATATTCTTATGTAAGAGTATGTCTCATATACTAACAAAGTAAGTGATAGTGGTCAAGTAGTCTATTTTGCTTTTATAAAAGTAAAATACTGCACTTTACAGGTGTTTTTTGATATTTTCGACATGTTTTTCGTAATTTTCGGCGTAATACACCTTGCCGTCATTACCAGCCAAGAAGTACAAATACTGGCTTGGTGTAGCTTGTAATACGGCCTCTATAGCATTGGTACTAGGGTTATTTATTGGTGTAGGTGGCAAACCCTTAATTTGATATGTGTTATAGGGCGAAACAAAGGCTATATCTTTTGGCTCAGTTATAGTCTTACCTGTAGCATAATTTACTGTCACATCGCTTTGTAAGCTCATATTCTGGGCAATTCTGTTTAAGAATACTCCGGCTACGAGTTTTCTGTCTTCTTGAGTAAGAGCCTCTTTTTCTACAATCGAAGCTAAGGTAAGTATTTGATTCTGATCTAAATTGCCAACGGATTTTTGCTGAAGTAACGGCAAGGCTTGAGCTTCAAATTGCTCATATTGCATTCTTACTAATACTTCGGCTGAACTACCCACCTTAAATTTATAAGTAGATGGAAACAAATAGCCTTCGGGGTTTTGTTTAGAGCTACTGGGCACAAAACTATATTCAGGAGCTAATTTTTTTGTAACCGCAATGTAATCTTCTTTTTTACCATATCCGGCAGCTTGCCATCTCTTGGCCATATCATTAATAGTAATACCCTCCGGAAACGTAATCTTTGAAACAGCTATCTTGCCACTATGCATGTTATTTATTATCTCACGGATTGAACTGCTTGGTTTTATAAGATACGGTCCTGGCAATAGTCGGCCACGAGCTGGGCCAAATTTGGCATAGATAATAAAAACTTCTTTGCTAACAATGAGTTTCTTTTGAGCTAAAGACTCAGCTATTGAGTCTATACTTGTATTGCTGTTCACTTCTATTACTTCGCCATCTACCGAAATATTATTAACGGTCGCATTCAGAGTAATACCAAACCAAACCAAAACCGACATTAATACAGCCAGAACAATAGCTACGATGGCAACAACAATCTTAATAGTAACTTTTTTGGCATTTGTTTTGCCTTTAATAGGATCGTTTGCTTGTTTTTGGTTTTCTATATTTTGTTCTTTTTCATGCATAGATTATGGCTTTTAGTGGTTAGTTTGTTTCAAATAGTCTTCGAGTATTATAAGCGCGGAGTATTGGTCTAATACAGACTTTGTTTTGTTAATACTACTATTCGGCGGAAGCATTTGTTTGGCCCTATCTGTCGAGGTTGCTTCGTCTTGCAGTTTAATATCTAAGCGTGTAAGCTCAGTTAGTTTATTAGCAAATTCTCTAGCTAACTTTGTCTGTTGAGTATCATTACCATCCAAGTTTCTGGGGATCCCTACAACAATTTCGCTGGGCTTATATTTACTTATTATTTCGGTAATATCTGACCACAAACTATCGTTTGTGACAGTAACAAGCGGTAGGCTTTCTGAGCCATTATACAACGCAACACCTGTGCGTGTAGTGCCATAATCAAATGCTAGTACTACTCTTTTAATCTGTCTTCACCTTTATTTCTACAGTAATACGATTTGCAAAGAATGGCAAATTGGGTATTAAGGCAGGAGTAGTTTCGGTTTCTACGGCAGTTACTTGTGAATATTTAGGGGCTACAGCGCTATAAGCATCTTTTTTGCGTTTGCCAGCTACATCACGCGCCACCTGCTTAGTATCGATAGTTTGCCCATAATAAGCATTGCCAACCCCTTTTATTTGAGCACTTGCCGGATTGCGTGCAATCACCGTATATGTAGCATCATTTGACCCTGTTTGATAAAGTTGATTACCACCTGGTATTTGGGTTTTGAGTTGAGTTTCGAAAAGCTTTTCTAAATCACTCTTTTTGGCTGCTAGTTCGGAATATTTTACCTGCGCACTTACGGTGCCGCCATTGTTTTCGCTATCTACAGGTGCTGTAGAACTAAAATTAGACACCGAAGCATTAAAAGTTTCTTCAAAAGCTCTCTCATCGTCAGGTATTTTACTGGCTAATTCTGATTTGGCGCCAGCAAGAGCTTGGTCGACCATAGTTTTTTGAGCATTATCAATATCTTGTTGCGTAACAACAGTTGCTACTCTACTCACGCCTCCACTCGTAGTACCTATTGCGCTTACTTTGGAGTCGTAGCCAGATATCGTAAAGCCGGCATTACTTAAGTTGTAGCTATCGCCATTGGCTGTGGCAGTAATATTGCCAGATGCTGTTCCTGCCTTACTACAATTACCATTTGAGAATTTCGCTCCCGGAACCGACACAGATGAATTTAGGCTAAATGTTTTGCCAGATGAGGTCAAAATAGTCCCAGCCGGAATATTAAAATCATCAGAATTACTACAATTACTAATATTTACCCCTCCTGTGGCTTTTTGACCCACGTCTTTTTTGCCTGTAGCGTTAAACTGCGCCGACAAAGATTTGGTGGTACTAACCTGGTCGGCAGCCAGAATAGCTTTGAGGTAATCTGATCTCTTGGTTTCAGCATCCAGATTAAATTCTACATTTGCTGGTGTTTTTATGGCTTTAGCTAGTAATGTAACTTTGGCGGTAGGTAAGAAGCTATAGGCTAACACAAAAAGGATTATTCCTAAAACTGCCAAAACAGCAATGGCAATTTTCTTGTTTAAACCATTATAGTTAGGTATTCGAGGGCCTTTGCGCTTAGAAGTTTTTGCTGGCGTGGCGACAGTAGGCGATTCTAAATTCTGTAAATCACTATGTTGTTCTTCGTCTTCATTGAGAGCTATATGTTTTTTTTGAAAACTATCACTACCACTTGAGTTGTGAGAGCTAGATGCCTTAGAGGCTGCTTTACTACTTTGCTCTGCCGGCTGCTCTTGTTCTATTATTACCGGCTCACTACTCGTAGATGCTGGCCTGGCCGAGCTGAGCGCCTCAGGTATAGCCGCTTCAGCTTTTACATTTTTGGCTACCAACATGCCAAGGCCTGCGGCCAAGCTAATTGTGGCCTTGTCGCTACTTACTAAAATAAGTTTTTTACTTTTACTTTGGGCTGCTTTTTTTAGTAGCTTAAGATTAACAGCGCTTTGTAGCATAGTACTACGTGCCGGCACAGCAATACGCACTTCTGGCGAGTGAGAAGTTTTGAGCTTATCAATTGCCTCGGTTATTTCTGAATCGGCATCTAGATAAATAATGTCGGGAGTTATGTTGTCAGGCATAGTTATATTGTATTATACCTCAAACGCCTTACGCTTGCAGAATTAATATTCAACTCTTTATAACTACATACTAATTTATTTGTGACATCTAAAGTGAAAGAGTGCGACTAAGCCGTTGCAACACGTTTTCGCCGATACTTTGTGTGCCCACAATATCTAAGCCCAAATTGGCTAGTCCCATAGGAGTGATATCTTGAGGACTATTTAGTTGACCAGTTTTGTCTATAACTCTATTTACTTGGCTTGGTTTTACAAAATCAATCGTAGGCTTGCGAGTAAAAGACAAGTTTTTGTACCAATTAGTATTAGTAAGAACTTCTTTTATTTCAGGTAAGGCCGAGCCACCACCACACAATAGTATTCTATTAGGTAAATGCTCTAAGCTTTCAAATTCGCTTAGCGCTAGTTCTACGCCTGATATCCAAGTTTCGACATCACTTGCGAGCGCTTCAGATACAGCTTTTTCTTGTTTAACATCTAGCTTACCAGCCGAATGATCGAGCTTAATTTCTTCGGCCTGATCATAATTTACGCCCAGACTACTGCTTATTCGTTTGGTAAAACTTCGGCCACCAATCGCAAACATTTGAGTCCCCTCAATACCGCCATTATTTACTACAGCCAAATCAGTGGTGCCACCCCCAATATCTATAAATGTAGCCGAGAATTCGGTGCTATCATCGGCTCCTACACTTTTGGCTACAGCAAAGGGCTCGGCGGCAATATTTACTAAATTCAGATCTAGATCGGCAGCTACAGTTTGTAATGCGCCTAAGTGAACCATTGGCGCAAAGGCATTAAAGATTTGAATAGTCACATCTCGCCCCTGAAACCCAACTGGGTTTGTAACTCTATAGCCGTCAATATGTACATCAACTACCGCAGCATTAACCAGCTTTACCTCTAACTCACTTTTACCTGTCTCCCAGCTAAGTTGTTTTTTTACTTCTTCAAAGGCTTTTTTTTGAATTCTTTCTATTATATCCATAAGTTCGGCCTGATCTATCTTAATATCGGGCTTGGCCCTTCTATAGCTAACACTAGTAGTACCGCCTTTTACTAATTCGCCGGCGATGCCCAGCACCGCATCTTTGGCTACAACCTGTGCGGTTTCTTCGGCACGAGTAAGTGCCGCATCGCAGTTTTCTACTACACCAGATATATCTGTAACTGCGCCACCAGCCATGTCGGTAAGTCTCTGACGCTGACGTCCAACGCCAATTACCTCCACGGCTTGGTAGGTCTTACCAGCGCTGTCGGTGTGGTCTTTGACTTGGCCAATAAGGGCTTTTACATACTCGGTGCCAATGTCTAAAGAGACAAGGTATTGGCCAGTTTTTTTCTTGGGTTTAAAACCAGGTAATTTCATTAACTTATATTGTATTACAAGCTGAGTGCTTATGCTACATGAGCTATTTTACAGATGTAAAAACTGTTTTTATTTTGTTAATTATTTTTAACAACTTTTTGCAAAAGTTTTCCACAGGGTGTTGTTATTTATTTTTGACAAATACAAGTATCGGCTTTTGGTAACATAAGTTTTATGCTATAATTCGATGTAAAGATATTCGTTTTTTATGACTATAAAATCTATCACCCCCTACCAAATACTAGACTCTAGAGGCGAACCGACATTAATGGTAAGCATGACTTCAGACAATGATTTGCGGGCTACCTATGCTGTACCTGCCGGATCAAGCCTAGGTAGTGAAGAAGCGTTAGAGAAAAGAGATGGCGAGGGCCCTTATAATGGACTAGGTGTAACCAAATGTATCGAAATAATTGATAGCACCATTACGCCAAAGTTTATAGGCTACCCACTCGATCAGTTGCAAGATTTTGATGGCCTTTTAATAGCTCTCGATGGAAGTGAACGTAAACAAAACTTAGGCGCCAACACCCTGTTGGCCCTATCTGGTGCCTATCTTAAGCTATCAGCTAAAGTCAAACAACAACCGTTATGGCAGTATATTGCCGAGCACAATCAAACGAGCCCTGAATTTCCGCGTTTATTTGCCTGTATAGTAGGTGGTGGCAAACATGCGCCTGGCTTAGATATACAAGAATTTTTGGTCGCACCCCAAAATAATCAACCCAGTGTTGCTATATCTAATATCTACGACATATACCAAACTACCCAAAAAATCATGCAAAACTTATACGGTCCTTCATCGAGCTTAGTTGGTGATGAAGGAGGCTTAGCGCCAATTGGTGCTAATACCGAAGTTGTGCTCGAAACATTATCGGGTATTAATAGTAAAATGACTGATAAATTCGATATTTCTCTCGACTCTGCGGCCAATAGCTTTTATCAAGATGGCCTCTATAATATCGAAACTCAACAGCTTCATTCTTCTGACCTATATAAGCTATATCAAGACTGGAATGCTAAGTTTAATATTTTCTCTATAGAAGACCCATTTGCCGAAGGCGACCTAGAGGGTACAGAAATTATTAAAGGTCTAGTAGGTCAAGGTCAAAATAAACCGTTTATGATATTTGCCGACGACTTTACGGTATCCAACAAGGCCAAAATAGAAGCCCTGCAGGCCAATGCGCTTTTTGACGGAATTGTAATTAAACCCAACCAAGTAGGTACTTTTACCGAAACTTTTGAGGCCATTGCAGCTGCACGTGCCAGTAAGGCCAAGGTAATTATTAGTCAACGTAGTGGCGAAACAATAGATAGCTTAATAGCAGATTTAGCCTATGGTGTAGGTGCAATGGGATTAAAACTCGGTGCTCCAGCTCGGGGTGAAAGAATTGCCAAATACAACAGACTATTAGAAATTGAGGCCGATCTTGATAGCAACCAAAAAAAGGCTGCTGAATACAAAGTAGTATCTTCCCCGCAACCAATAGAAAAATCGCCGTCTGTAGAGCCAAATAGCTCGCCTGCTCCAAACACAGAAGAATCAATGCCAGAACCGGTGAATTTTCAACCGCCCGCATCACCACTACAGCAAGATTCAAAACCAACTCCTAACCCAACCCCTGCGCCCCCACCTCCTACTCCTCAAGTAGAATCCTCCACTCCTGCGCCCGATAGAACTCCAATAGCCCAAGCGCCTACTAATCCAACTACCCCAAAACAACTACCCAATTCTCAAGACAGCTCTAACAGCAACGTTAACCCCAATATCCCCACACTTTCCACCTAGGTATCTACATTGGTCTTACAGTACAATTTATCTTATCTTTTGTATTATAATAATTAAGGTACCTACCTCAGCTAAGGAGTTGTGTATGCCATTCTTTACAGTAGATATGAAGTTTGGGATGCCTACAGAATTTGTTCGTCCAACCAATCCATCAGAAGATCTATTATTTCTAGCTATGGAAGAATTGGTTGATAAATACAATGGAGCCGCAATACATGCGGATTATGGCACGCGTGAAATGAGAGTATTTATAGAAATATTCGCACTTACGCACCTCGGTGCTAAGTATCGTGCAAGGAGAATATTTCAACATACCATCAAATCTACTCTGCCAAATTTTTATTTTAAGCCGACCTCACGGCCTAATGCTAGATTGTTTGTGCCTACTTCTTAAGCTTTTACCTCAAACTTTTGTTTGAGGTTTTTATTTACATGCATATTTAATAATAGTACTATAACCTTAACTCAAGCACCTTAGAGCATGGAGACAGCATGAGATATAGCTGCACAAGTTATTGGTTAGTACGTGAGCTTGATCATGACTACTGCGTTTCTCAAGAGAGTAAATTAGCCTTTTCAACTCTTGCCGAAAAGGTTAAAGGTATAGTTACTTATAAAGATCATAATGTTCATGGTTTTTGCTTGGTAGTCGTAATTAGTATAGAGGCAGAAACCGAGATGATTTGCGAAAGACTAGTAGCTGATGCAATAAGACAAACCTGGCTAAACCCAAATATTACCCTAAAAGGGATAGAATTAATAGATCATTCACAAAGCGACAGAGCAATTGATGATCTGAGAGATCATCCGGCAATCGTTGCTCTACGTAACTTTATTGGCAGTAGGCAAATTCTCGACGATATATTTAGCGATCCTAAGTTTAATTAACCTTAATACTAATTGAGGCTTTTTTATTTAAGGCTGAAAAGTATTGTGTATTTCGTCGAAGGCATCAGAATACTTTTTGTAATTTTGCTCGGGTGATTGCGTTACTAAGGTATAAACAGAACCATCAGGATTCTTGAGAATAGTAATTTTAGCCTTTATCTTACCGTTTTCGCCGTTATAAGTAATTACCATCCTTAAGCCATCACGGCCGTTAATAGTTTCACGCGATTCGTAGTTTACTACAGTACCACTATATTTTGATTTAATACTATCTCTAATTGCATTTATTACATCTGAGCTATAGCCATTGGGTGGTGCAGGCACATAAACTATCTCTTCTTGTCCATAAACTTTGCCAGTACTATCTTTTACCTTGTCTTTAAAAATATAGCCATTTACGCCATCGGTATTCTCGGCTTCTCTAGTCCAACCGCTAGGAAACTTGATAGTGTAGGTTGGGTTGGCATTGCTAAAGCTTTCTAGTTTTATACTCGAGTTGGCAATTGCGACTACTAACGCTACTAAAATAATAAACTGCACAATACCGTTTAAAATAGAAATAATAATACCAGCAACAGCTAATCCCTTACCTTTTTCGTTGCGCTTTTTAGTTTGTGATAGACCAATTATTGATAATACTAGACCAATTAATGGCAAAATAAATGCCGATATTAAACCCACAACAGATAAAACATTGGTTTTAGTAGCTATCGCAGGGGTATTATTTTCTGGTTGTTTTTTTACTTGTTCTGCCATAAGATTAGTCCTCTTTTATATGCTTCTATTATACACCTATAGAATAGTACTACCTTAAAACACTACTCAATAACAGCTTTTATGCGTCTTACGCCAGCCGAGCTAGACCCTTCTTTTACAATCTTAAACTTGCCTATCTCGCCAGTATGGCTTACATGGGGGCCGCCACAAATTTCTTTGCTACAATATTCACCTTTTGGGTCTCCAACGGTATAGACCTTTACGACATCGGGGTACTTCTCGCCAAATGCACCTAGTGCGCCTTGTGCAAATGCCTCATCTTTGGGTAATTCTTCAAAGCTCATTGGTAAATCTTGAGAAATAACATCATTTACTATATCTTCGACTTTACTTATTTCTTCTGGAGTCATTTTTTGAGGATGAGAGAAATCGAACCGCATTCGCTCAGCTGTAATATTACTACCTCTTTGCATTACGTGTTCACCCAAAACTTCGCGCAATGCTTTGTACATAAGGTGCGTTGCGGTGTGATAACGAGTTACAATCTCACTATCATCAGCCAAGCCACCCTTAAACTGCCCAGCCGAAGCGGTACGACTACGTTGCTTTTGTTTCTCCATTTCAATCTCAAATTGTTGTTCAATGTCATTTGCCACAGGAATATTTTTTCTTTTTGCTTCTTCTATGCTTAGTTCTTTAGGGAATCCATAAGTATCATAAAGAACAAAAGCATCTTGGCCGGTCAAATCTTTTTTGTTTGAAAGCATTTTTTCAAACTGCTTGAGCCCTTTAGTGAGAGTTTGGCGAAAAGCGTTTTCTTCTCGCCTTAGCACATCCATAATCTCGGCAGAGTTTTGCAACTCAGGGTAGGCATCTTCATAGCAAGCAATTACGCGAGACACTATTCTCTCAAATAATCCTTGATGAACACCTATTACTAATGCCTCTCGAATAGCTCGGCGAGCCAAACGGCGCATTACATAGCCGGCGTCTTTGTTGCTAGGCACAACTCCGTCTGCGGCCATAAAAGTAATAGCTCGAGTATGGTCGGTAATAATTCGTACTGCTCTTAGTGCTGAGTCGGGACTTGTTTCTGTAAAAATATCTTTGTGGGTTTCTACTGCATAAGCCTCAACGCCTTCTTTTATTTGCTTGAGTACGTCGGTATCGTAAACATTATCCACTCCTTGCAAGACCGCAGCAATGCGTTCCATGCCCATGCCAGTATCGACATTTTTGTTTTGCAGCTCGGTATAGCTACCATCTTCTTGGCGCTGGTAGGCCATAAAGACGTTGTTCCATATTTCTACAAAATCTGAGTTCTCAACATCGAATGTTGGATTCTTATCACTACCCAAATAATAAAATATCTCGGTATCTGGGCCCGCTGGGCCAGTCGCAACTCCACCCTGTTCCCACCAATTATCATCTCGGCCAAGGGCAAGTATTCGCTCGCCCTCTTTGGCATCAATGCCAAATTTGGCGTACTCTTGTTGCCATATTTTTATGGACTCTTCATCTTTTGGCACCTCGCCATCACCTTTGTATACACTTACATATAGCTTGTGGGGGTCTAAGCCCAGCCAGTCTTTGCTAGTCAAAAACTCCCAGCTCCAAGGTATAGAATCTGACTTAAAGTAATCACCCAAGCTCCAATTGCCTAGCATCTCAAAAAATGTAAGATGCGTAGCGTCGCCCACCTCTTCTATATCGGTAGTGCGCACTACTTTTTGCGAATCGGCCAAACGCTTACCTTGTGGGTGTGGTTCACCCAAAAGATAAGGCACTAGCGGATGCATACCGGCGGTAGTAAATAGCACAGTTGGGTCGTGCTCTGGCACCACAGGTGCACTAGGGATAATAGCGTGATCCTTGGTCTTAAAAAATTCTAAGAATTTAGCTCGTATTTCTGCAGTTGTCATGCAGATAATTATAGCAAGTTTTCAGGTGTAGAGCGAACTTATTGATGAAACTGTGTTGTGTTTGGTAAGCCAAGAGTAGATGCTTGAGCTGCTGTTGGTTTAACGGTGCCAGTATAGACCACAACCCATACTCCATTTTGTTTCTTAAGAGCAAAAATATTCGAGTAGTTGGTTTGGGAAGGTGTTGGAGTAACAGTTACTAAAGCAGCGTTACCTTCTTGAACAGTTACCGTAACAGCCACCGATTTAACTGCACTGTTGGTAGCAAGGGCGTAAATTTCTGAAGATTTTACGATTGCTGCTGAATCAGATGTGGAAGTGGCTGATTGAGCGGTCTTGCTAATAGTTGCGATTTGAGCATTTAGTGCTGCAACTTGAGCGTTAAGACTATTTACATCTGCACCTAGCGAACCGGCAAGTTTTTTGTACTCTTGCCACTTGTAGTAGCCAAAGACCGACTCGGCAATAAGCAATAGTCCGAGCAAAATAGCGATAATCATCCAAGCTTTAGAACTCTTTTGTGGCATCTCGGCCTGAAAGTTGGCCTCGGGCATTTGATTTTGTGGGGGCATGTTTTGATCCATATTATTCCTTTTATAATTAGTTATGCTTAATTATACTGCAATACGTTTTAAACTGCCAAATGCACACGGTGCTTTAAAGGCTTATTGATTCGGTGTTGTGGCTTAATGTTATTATTAATTTTTCGCCTAAACATAAGGTTGTGTATCTTAATAGTTGCGCTATTTTGCAAGAATGTATTTTGTATATTTGTTTCTTTTATATTGTGTAGCAAAGTGGAGTTCATACATAAGTATTATACCAAATCATATCAATCTTAGCTTATACTGTACTTGAATTTTTAATGACTTTGTAGTATAAATACATTGTTTTGCACCTCAACAAAAGGAAGTATGGTGACCGAAATAGGCAAACCTCGTAGAACTATAGAGATAGAACCTACTGAAGTGCCAGACACTCCAGAGAGTATACCGGCAAATGATCCGCCGATAGAATCACCGCCTGAGCGCGAACCCAATAAGGTGCCTGCAGATGTCTGATAACAAACCTTCAAAAAAGAAGTTTAGATACTTTATACTTTTCGTGCTGTTTGTTTATGCAGCTGTTAATGCATATAACAAGGTAACACATAATAGCAATGCGGGGCTTAATAGTACTACCCAGAGTATTAATGGTGCTATATCATTTTTCTTTGGTACGTTTTTGCTATTTATTGGTATGGTTTTAGTTTCATTAATAATCTTTGGTGTTTATATAGTTACTACTACCAGAAAAAGAATGTGTATACCAAAACCAGTATACAGAATATATAATCAAAGAAAGTCACATGGATACGAGCTGATAGCGCTAGGTAAAAACGAAAATTTCGACAAAGACACACCAGTACCAGGGAGTATCGAGTGTGTAAAATTCGCTTTTCTATTTTTTGATACTTACCTGGACGAACCACAGATTAAAATTCGGCCGATTCTAGTGAGAAATAACTTTTTTAGAAACTATAATCCTGGGACTAACAAGGCAATCTGTATTGGAGGTAAGATTAATGAAGAACATACTTCGCCTCATGAAGACTGTACATGTGGATTCTACGCTCTTAAAAGCTACGATGAACTACTATCTTCTACAAACACAGCTAGAACAACAATACCTTTACCGTCGTTAGTTTTATTAAACTGTTCTTTGCAAGGCAAGATAATTGAGGCTAGTAATGGATATAGAGCTGAGTTACTAATTTTAGAGAGCTTAAAAATTTGTTCTTATTGTTTAGTATGTAGCAGATCAAGATCAAAGAGTATTTCTTTTGCACAAGGTGTCGGTATAATGAATGAGCAAAAAGATAAAGGTATTATTATTTCTCTTAACAATCACCTTGTTCCTCTTTGCGATAAACACCTCAGAGAATGCGACATAATATTCTCTTTACAGCAATTAAGAGAGGCCCTGCAACTTGATGTTGATTGGTATGAAATTGATCCCCTAGAAAACTAGGGGTTTTTATTTTATTATCCCCCCGCCAACTACAATGTCGTCGCTATATAATACTGCTGATTGGCCTGGAGCAATTGCTCGTTCGGACTTGTCGAGCATTACTTTGTAAGAGTCGTTATTAATCTTATTTAACTTACAGCCAATGGTATTGCTTCTATAGCGTACTCTTACTTCTAAGTTGTTTTTATAATCATCTACGCTTTGCCACCAATGACACTGAGATATCTCAAACTCGCTTTTATTAAGAAGTTTTGAATTTTCATCAGCAGTGACGAATACGGTATTGCTTTTTGTATCTATTTTGTAAACAAAATAGGGCTTTCCTCCGCCAATACCTAAGCCGTGTCGTTGGCCTATAGTATAGGCAAAAGCACCACTATGCTCGCCCACTATATCGCCTTGGTCAGTTTTAATTTTGCCTTTTTGAGGCTTAATAAACTCACTCAAGAAATCTCTTAGCGGAATATTGCCTACAAAACAAAGACCTTGCGAATCTGGCCGATTGTAGTTGGGTAAGCCAAAATCTTTTGCTAGGCTACGAACTGCAGATTTTAAATATTTACCTAGAGGAAAAATAATATTCTTGGCGATATCGGGATTGGTACTATATAAAAAATAGGTTTGGTCTTTTGATTTGTCTTTGGCCGTCTGTAATCTTCCGTCATGCATTACGGCGTAGTGTCCAGTGGCTACGTAGTCGGCACCCTCGCTTATGCACTTGTTATAAAAAGTATCAAACTTTATTTTTTGATTGCACATTACATCGGGGTTTGGAGTAAGTCCTTTTTTGTATGTATCAATCATATAGCTTGTGACGGCCTCAAAATATTCTTTCTCGAAATCATATATTTTAAATTCTATCTGCAAATGAGCGGCCACCGATCGAGCGCTAGTAAGATCTTCTCGCCATGGGCAATGATGCCCGGCAATGTCTCTGCTCCAGTTTTTCATATAAACACCAACTACTTGATAACCCTCTTGCTTTAGTAATGCAGCCGCTACACCACTATCTACGCCACCTGAGAGGCCTACAAAAACTGTTTTTGAACTACTCATTGATAATTACCTGTAAGATAAATGTAAAACATTTTTTGCATCTCGCTTAATGAAATATATTTACCAAAATCTGTCGCCCACCACTCAGACTTACTCCATCTATTATCGACCGAGCTGGCATTTTGCACCTCGTAACCTTTGCCAAGAACATAACTAAACGTATCGTGAACACGTCTTTGGTGATAAGGGCTAGTCACTAGAATTATATTTTTGGCGCCGATATCTTCTAATAATCTCTTGGTATTGGTAGCATTCTGAAAAGTATTTTGCGAGTCGGTATCGGTAAGAATTGCTTGAGCTGGCAAACCTGCTACCAATGCCTGAGACTGCATTTGATACGCATTGCTTGGGCCGTCATCTAAGGCTGCGCCAGAAAAAATAATCATTGGTGCATAGCCTTTTTTGTATAGTTCAATACCTTTTTCTGCTCTAGTAGTAGTTTGCCCTCCACTTACTACGACTATAGCATCGGCTTTTTGCAAGTTTTGCGTTTGTGGGCTTAAGTAAAAACCTAGACCAAAGAATATTGTTATTGCAAGTGCTGCAAATACGCCCAATATTATACTGATAGTTATAAAAAACTTTTTCATCAGCTACTTATAATACCAATCAATTTTTCAATAAGAAAGTCTATATCTTTGTGTGTAGTTGGCCTACCAAATGATATACGTAAACTACCTTGAGCTTGCGATTCGCTCAGGCCTAGAGACAAAAGCACTTCGCTGGGCTTGTCATTACTCGCTTCACATGCGGCTCCGGTCGATACTTCTATGCCTTGGCTATCTAAATAAGCTACAAGATTTTCACCATCAAGACCTTCAAAACTAATATTAGCAATATTAAATATCCTATCTTTGGCATCTCCGTTTTCTATAAATGTTAATTTTTCTTGTAGTTGATGAATTAATTTTATATACATTTCTTTGTATTTAATGGCTTCGTTTTTTCTAACAGCTACAGCAAGTTTCATTGCTTCGGCAAACCCGACCGTTAAAGCGAGGCCTTCGCTTCCTGACCGTAACCCACTCTGTTGTCCGCCGCCAAATAATATCGGGTTCACTTTTGTACCGCGTTTAATATATAGCATGCCAATGCCTTTTGGGCCATATATTTTTGCAGCGCTAAAGGTGGCCATGTCTAAACCTAGCCTACTAACATCGCAATTGAGACTACCAATGGCGGCCGAACAATCACTATGAAATAGTATGTTGGTATTGTTTTGAGTATTAAACTTCTTAATGATTTGTGATATTTTAGATAGCTTTTGTACTGTACCAATTTCGCTATTGGCATAGGCTATAGTTACTAATCTAGTTTTAATAGACAAGTTTCTTTCAAATTGAGTGAGATCGAGCTTGCCAGTTTTAGAAATTTTACTATATATTATTTCAAAGTTATTTTCGTGCAAATGACTTAGTGGTTCGCGCACCGATGAATGCTCAGTTGCAATTGTAATTATCTCCCCATCTTTATAATTTTGCATTGAGCCAATTATGGCTAGATTGTTGGCTTCGGTGGCGCCACTAGTTAATACAATTTCGTCGGCATTAGCCCCCATTTGCATGCCCAATGTTTTTTTTGATTGCGACATTGTCTTTGCGGCCTCTCTACCACTTTGATAATTCGATGATGGATTGGCAAAAAATGGTTCTACTTTTTGCATTGCTCTAGAAACCGATTTGTCTAGAGGCGTGGCCGCAGCATAGTCAAAATATACTCTTTTGTTCATATACCAAAAAGCTCTTTGGCGTTAAAGCTAGATTGACTCACCAAATCATCAAAAGATACATTGCGTAAGTTAGCCATAAATTTAGCAGTTTCGATAATATAGCTAGGTTCGTTCTGTTTACCCCTAAATGGTACCGGAGCCAAAAATGGACAGTCTGTTTCTAACAGTAATTTTTGGGACGGAATAGCTTTTACAGCCTCGAGTTGATTTTGATCTTTAGTAAAAGTCATAATACCATTTAAGCCAAAACATAGATTATATTGTAGCGCTGTGGTTACTGTATCTTTATTTCCGGTAAAACTATGTATTACGCCTCTTAAGTTTGGGTATTTTTCTATTACGTCGAAAAAATCATCCCAAGCATTTCGTACGTGAAAGATTATTGGCAAATTAAATTTTTGGGCTAATTCAATTTGACTAATTAAGGCTTCTTTTTGATAAGACTTAGAACTTTCGCTCTTATAGTAATCTAGACCGCATTCACCTATAGCAACTAACGCATTTTTATATTTATTATCTTCAATTAACCCCTCGAGCTTAGCTAGATTACGGGCATCGCTTTGGGCGTCATGAGGATGAATACCTATTGAGGCAAATAGCTTTATGCCTTTTGCGATTGGTATATTATTATTATTTACAACAAAGTCTAGAGCTTTTATGGAGTCTTCTAGGTTCGTTCCAACGGTGATTATCGATTCTATATTAGCTTTTTTGGCATTTTCAAAAACTTCATCTAGGTTGTCTTTGAACTGGTCGAAATGAATATGAGCATGTGTATCAATCAACATCAAAATCTACCTCAAATATTTCTGGTTTCGATTCTTTATAGCTAGTATATCTAGCCCAAAGTGGAGTAACAATCACAAAAACTTCACCTTCTACATGAAGATGTTTACGAGCACTTGGAATTTTGTGGTAATGAATATCTGAGTACTCCCCAACATCTTTAGCAAGAATCAATCTCGCAACTCCTTCAATTTGAAGTGTCTGCAAAGAATCATCGCTACCGCCTATTACCAAAGAGATGTTGGAGTTGTTTTGTAAATTTTCATATTTTCGGGTTTTTACATTGGTTACAAATATTAGCTCTAGGCTTTCGGTTTGAGAAATACCTACTAGAGCCGACTCGGGTTGTCCTGCTCGATTCACGGTCGATACAACTGCAAAATAATTTGACTTAATTAATTCGTAAATTTTATCTTTTTGCATTTAGTCTTCTACCTTTGGAAACAATATACCAACACTAACATCGACTTTATTGTCTTTGAATGTCCGCTGTATCTTGTCTGCTGTGTCTGGCAGAAATGGTTTGAGGTGCTCAGATGTAGTCTTTAACTCTGTAGCTATTTTACTCAGTATATTTACAGCCGTTTCTTTGTTCTGCTTGGCTTTTTCCCAAGGTTTTTCTTTTTCTAGTAACTCATTTAATTTGTCAAAGCTATAAAATATGTTAGTAAGACACGTGTGAAATTCTAATTTTTCTATTGATTTAGCATTATCAATTATATTTTTAGATTTAACCTTAACGATATTACCCTCATTATATTTTATTAGCATTGCTGCAACTCGCGAAACTAAGTTACCCAAATTGTTAGCCAAATCTGAGTTATAAACCGACTCAAATCTATCAAAAGAAAAGTCACCATCAGAACCAAATGATATTTCTCTAAGTAAATAGTACCTTAGCGCATCATTGCCATATTTTTTTGCTAACTCAATTGGATCAATCGCGTTACCTAAGCTTTTACTTATTTTTTGTCCATTAATTGTAAAAAAACCATGGGCATATATCTGTTTTGGTGCCTCTAAACCTGCACTCCACAACATTGCTGGCCAGTAAATACAATGAAACTTAATAATGTCTTTACCTACAATATGCAAATCTGCTGGCCACCATTTATTGAATTCTTGCTTGCCATAACCTGCAGATGTTACATAGTTTATAAGCGCATCAAACCAAACATACGCAACCTGATTTTCATCGAATGGCAATTTTATTCCCCAGCTTTGGCTCTCTCGGCTAATACTAAAGTCTTCTAGGCCGCGCTCTACAAATGCAAGCACTTCATTTCTTCTTGATTCTGGCCTAATAAAATCTGGGTTATCAAGAATATACTGTTTTAACTTATCTTGATATTTAGAGAGTTTAAAAAAATAATTTTCTTCTTTAATTCTCTCTGGCGCTTTGTTGTGATCTGGGCAAAGACCATCAACCAAGTCTTCTTCTTTCATAAATGCTTCATGACCAACACAGTAAAGACCTTCATAAGTACCTTTATATATATCTCCGTTATCATAAACTTTTTGCAGTATAGACTGCACTACTTCTACATGATCTTTGTCGGTAGTTCTAATAAAACGATCATAATTAATATCTAAACTATCAAATATATTCTGCCATTTTTTGGCGGTATCGTTTGTATATTGGTCAATACTTACATTTTTCTTAATGGCTGCTTCGATTGTTTTTTGAGAGTTTTCGTCGGTACCTGTAGTAAATAAGACGTTCTTAGACCCAAGCTTGCTACGATAGTAACGAGCTAGGACGTCTGCAGCAATAGTTGAATAAGCATGACCAATGTGAGGCACGTCATTGATGTAGTATATTGGTGTGGTAACATAAAATTTATTTTTTGACATTTTGATTGCTCTTCTTGGCGTTAACAGTGTTTATCGTTGGTATAGGTTTGGTGTTGATGCGTTTTAGTTCTTTTCTTTTTCGTACATTGGATTGTATCAATTTTAGTAAGATTATTCCAGCAATAATTATTAGCGCTACCCACATAGGCCAAACAATTGCATTGACTTTATCACTCGCCAAAATAGTCGAAGCGTTACTTTTTTGAGCAAACTCACCTGCTATCGATCCCCAGGCAACCGATCCGGCCACAAATTGCCACTTAGTTTTCTTTTGTGCTGGCGCGAGCGAGCCGATATCTACAAATGAGGTAGTAGCGCCTTGACGAGTACGAACAGAATAATCTTCGCCAGCAGTGTTTTTGGGTGCTTCTACTTGATACCTTACTATCGACACAAAAGGTAGTATTAGCCATTTACCAAGCGATAGTTTTGCTGATGGCTGTAATACTGGCGGCGTAGCTTTGTAGGTAATGGTAGTATTTTCGTATTGGTAGTTCACATCTTTGCCGTTTTGCGTAACGGCCACTGGTGAATCATCGTCAACTCCCCAGAGAGCAAAAGCAAAATGATCTAAATCAGAAGAACCGAAATTATTAAATTTTTCACCCCAAGTTGGGTCTAAATTCATCCAACCAATATTTGGTACATAGGCTTGCACCCAAGAATGTAGTGAGTCAGATACCGAGTTTGATTGTTTAAGACTGCCCGAGTAGCCATAGCCAACCGGCATACGCGCCGGTATGCCTGCGGCTCGAAGCAAACTAATTGTTAAGTCAGAATATTCCAAGCAAACCGCGTTATTAGGATTTTGTAGGGCTTTTGAGCCACCTTGTCGTATATTGTATTTTATTTTTTCATTATTGTAGGTTAGCTCGGTTACAACATAATCATTTATCGCTTTCACCTGTTCGGCCACAGTATTCTTACCTTGAGTTAGCTCTTTGGCCTTTTTATTGATAGCCGGGTCATTGACGGGCCAGTAACGCTGCGCTGATGTGTACTTATCTGTTAAATCTTTGGGTATATCAGACTTGGTGCCAGAAGCAGCCAAATTATATTCGATATAATTCACTATACCAATAATATTAGTTTTTACTGTAATATTTGTATTTGGCGGCACATCATAATCTGCCAAGACGTTTCCGTCAGTATCTAATCGAGTAGATTTAGGCTGCGGATCGAGGCTTTGAACCAATACCGTTTGCCCCGAGGTATTGGGTGGTAAGGTGACGGTAAAAGTAGAGTTGGTGGCGGTACGATTATTGAGAGGATAATTAAAGTTAACCTCGTAAATTGTACTGTCACCAAAAACTAAGAGATTCGACTTTTGCAATTGCGACTTATTATTATATCTATAGCCAGTTTCGCCCCTACTAGTGCCGATATTGGTAGGTTTTATGCCTGTGGTATGTAAGGTACCAAAGTTCTCTGGTACAAATAAATTTACAGTATAGCTACTAGCATCATCTTGGCTTACAGCGGGGATACTGACGGTGTGAGCACTACCTTTTGTTTCAACTAATTTACTGGTGTCATAAGTTAGTACAAAGCTCCATCTGTTGTTATAACCAACGCTTTTTCGCGGAAAATTAGCTGATATTTCTACATATTTATAAGTGTAGCCTTGCTCGGTACTAGATTTTACCGTTGAGCTAAACGGAATACTTGTGCCATCAGAGTATTCTAAGGATATATTTCTAGCGTCTTCTACAGGAGTACTTAAAACGATACTATCGAGGTATCTATTGTTTATTTTATTGGTCACTTCGTAGGTTTGCTCTACTCGAGTAGTCGAATCTGCACTAACTCTATAAGTAGAATTTACTGAATAAACAAAGTCGTCTGACGCTCGGGCCACAAAACTATGAGCAAAAAATAATAAAAAAGTTCCAATTAAAAATAAACTTAAAAACTTAAAAGTTCTTAGTGTTTTCATATATTTATTTTAGCACAAGCTTAATCTTATATAGGATTATTGATATTGTCTGCGTTTATAATATATTTTGATTAATAAAAGTATTATATAGGCTTTGCCATTGATCAAAGTTAAGTTCTTGTGCTCTACAGTTAGGATTAATTCCTGTCGCTACAATAATATTTTCAATTTTTACCGGCTCAAGTTTTAATCCCGCACTTAAACTATTGCGCAAAGTTTTTCGTTTTTGAGAAAATCCAAACTTAACCAGCCGAAAAAGTTTATTAATATCAGCTTCGAACATAGGTTTTGGTAATCGAGTAAGACCTACAATAGCCGAGTCTACTTTGGGAGCAGGTTTAAAAAGCTCTTTTGATACCACCCTTTCTATTGAAGCTTTGAAGTAATATTGAACACTAAAAGAGAGCATTGACATATCTTTGGGGGCAGCAATTATTCTATCGGCCACTTCTTTTTGCACTAATAGAGCCATCTGTACTGGAGGGTTGGTAGATTCTATTAAATTTCGAATAAGTTTACCTGTAAGATAGTATGGAATATTTGCCACAACCTTATAATCTTTATCTATTGTGCCAAGGTTGTAAGTTAAAATATCAGTGTTTATTATCTCTACATTTTTTGCATTAGCAAACTTATCGCTAAGATTCGATATAAGATCGCTGTCTTTTTCAATAGCTATTACTTTATTCGCCTTTTGAGCCAAGGTTTCTGTAAGCGTTCCTAAACCGGGGCCAACTTCTAATACGGTGTCTGTGGAGCCGACGTTGGCAGCCTCTAGCATGGCGTTTAAGCTATCTTTATCATAGAGCCAATGTTGGCCAAGAGATTTTTTGGTTTTAATATTTTCGTTCATAGGCTATACATTTACAGATACCAGTATAGCACTTATAGATATTTTTAACGCAAGAACCTTCCGCAAACTGGCCAAGGACTAGCACCGCGAGATTTGAATAATTGCATGGCTTTGGCATCTTGAACTTCGGCGGGAGCATCGGCTGGGTCGGCATACCCACCATAGTTACCCCAAGTGCTGTAGCTAAACTGATATGCACCTCGGTATAAAGGATTGTTTTTATTTGCATAGTTACCGCCGCTTTCACAGAATCTCAATTTAGCCCACCCGTCGGTTTGAGCAGAAGTTGGGCCTACGATAATAATCCGTGGCTTAGCATTTGTAGTAATTTTTTCTTCAAGTAGTTGTCGGCTAACTTCTACTCCATCTTGTTCGGTTACCAAATAGCTTAATACCTTCGTACCATTGCTACCTTGATCTTGAACCTCACTATACCCCACAGGTTTGGTGCTATCGACAGTCTGTATGGTTTCAAACCCAACCGATTGTTCTTGAGTAACTACCCGCTGACCGGTGCGATTTACTACGATAGTCATGCCGTTTTCGAGCTTGGTATTTAGTGGTGTTTGAACAATATCTTGAGCTCTAACATCTAGTTTTTTCTCGGCAAACAATTCACCAACAGTAGCGGCTCTTGAGCGTAATACAAATTTTTTTCCTGCCAAAATAACTGTAACGGCGTTGGCTCTATCGATCACAACTCGTTGTCCTACAGAGTCATTCTGTACAAACTCATCAACTCTCTCTGTTTTAATTTCGTCTTCTGGATAAACAGTAAGTCCGGCCTGTTCGGCAACTTTTTTGGGGCTTCTATAGCCCGAGGTGGTATTAATTACTTTGCTACCATCTCTTATTTCATAACTTAGCGCTCTATATACGTTTACATTTGTTACCCCAAGAGTAATAGCGCTATCAGCCGAGGGCTCTACTACATCACCCTTTTGTAAAGTTACGCCCATTTTGCTCAGCGCTTCTCTTACTGTAGTTGCGTTAGTAGCAATAGTTTTGTTTTGGCCATCATAGTAAACACTAACTAGGTTTTGGCCATCGCCATCTGCAAATGCAGTATTTTTGCTATTGATAAACTGATCGTGCGACCAAGCCACACAACTCAATACAAAAACAAATATAAACACACTCACAGCCAAGCCTCGCCTTAGAGTATATGGTTTTGATTTAGTTTTATAAAATCTTCGATGTTTTTCGCGCTGAATTTCTGGTTTGCGCAATTTCGGTAAAATAACTCGCCTCACTTCTTAGTAAATAAAAAGATGCGTTTGTTTTTGTTTTACGAAATCTTCCCTCAAAACTGTATTACTATTAATTCTAATGGTTATATATCTACTTTGTCAATCTTGACTTGAGCAAATATTGTGTTCGTCTTAAGGTTTTTAGAGTTTGCTAACTTTAGCAAAATTCATATTTAAGGTTTTTTGACCAACGCTGGCAAAACGAATAGTCGCTTCTAAACCATTTACAGCTATAACCTTACCTTGACCAAAGCTATCATGCATAACATTATCACCTGGGCTCAGGGTTGGCGTCTCGTAAAAAGGCTCATCTACACCCTCTTGATAACTCGTCTCTATTGAGCTTGGCGCTACACTACTACCTACTCTACTAATAAGTTCAGCAGGTATTTCGGCCAAAAACCGAGATGGCACATTGTGTTGAGTTGAGCCATACAACAGCCTTGAGCTGGCATTTATTAAATACAAATTTTGCTTAGCGCGAGTCATACCCACATAACAAAGTCGTCGTTCTTCTTCTAGCTCGCTGGGCTCAAAAAAACTGCGACTATGCGGAAAAATTCCTTCTTCGAGACCAATAATAAATACCGTGTTAAATTCCAACCCCTTTGCCGAGTGGAGCGTCATAAGCGTCACTGCCCCACTAGTATCACGCATGGTATCGAGATCTGATATTAAGCTTATCTCGGTTAGAAAGTCTTCGAGACTTACGTTATTGTAAGACTTAGCTACACTCAAAAGCTCACGGACATTTTCTACCCGTTCGCTAGCGCTTATGCTTCCGTCATCTAAGTAATCTTGATAACCGGTTCGTTTTAATACCAACTCTATAAATTCACTTATTACCAATGTCTTAGATTGTTCTTGAAGTGCAGTTATTTCTATTGCAAATTTCATAAGGCTATCGGCGGCTTTTTTGGTGAGGCCTTCTATAACGCTAGCTTGAGACATGGCCTCCAAAAGGGGTATCTCATACTTGGCAGCATAATCAAAGAATTTTTGAAGGCTTTTTTGACCTAAGCCTCTTGGTGGAACATTGATTATTCTATTT
>CAZEIU010000002.1:50599-68878 GCA_964512085.1 uncultured Candidatus Saccharibacteria bacterium | reverse complement strand
TATAGGTATAATTGGTCACCCTCCGATTAATTTACTTGCTTTAATATAATAATTATTCAGCACAGTTATTTGTACTACTATAATATCACGAATGCCCTAACTTAATAATAAAGATTGGCAAGTATTTATGGTTTAAAAGTGAATAAACACAAGTCCGGCTATTGGCACATCACTAGTTGAGTATGTACCATTCCAATTGGCGTTATATTGGCTTACATGTACCGTGTTGCCATTGACTGATTCTACATACATAGCATGACCAAACTCACCCGCGTTAGATATTGCTACATCGCCAACTCTAGGCACACCATCTACGGGTATTCCGGCAGCTCTAGCATTATCATCCCACTGATTGGCGTTTCCTCTACCTCCCCAGTAAGGCATATTTCTGCCAGTTGAGGCTACTTTCCATGCCGTATAGCTAACGCATTGACGGTAGCACATTCCCCAAGGATCTATGCCAGAGCATGGAAACCCTGCCCCCGCCCAAGGGTAACCGCCACTACCACCGTAACGAACATTACTAGAGTATGAGGCAATAATAGCGGCTTGCTGGCGTCGAAGTTCACCAATCTTAGCGTTGTCTTCTGAGGCAATTTTACGATAATTTGCTTCATCGCCTTGAGTTCTGGCCAGTAAACTTGATTGCTCTGCTCTTTGAGCGGCAATTTTATCATAGGTAGCTTTTTGTTGAGTAGATAAGCCTGTAAGTTGTGATTTTTTACTGTCCAACTCTTTTTTGAGCTCATCTATCTTTTTGAGGTTTTGATCTATCTTGTCTTTAATGGCTGAGTAATATTCTTGTTGAGAGACAAAGTCGCTTAAGTTTTTGCTAGAAGCTATGATTTCTATAGGACTTACTTCGCCCTGTTTGTAGATAATTTTTAAGTTGTCTTTAAGTATAGATTTTTGACGATCTAGTTCTTGATTGGCTTTGTCTATCTTGGTGTTGGTGGAGGCAATTTCGGCATTTGTGACATTGAGCTGCTCTTGAGCGGCGCTTATTTGAGCATCTATACTTGCCAGCTTAGATTTGAGGCTATCGGCTTCGGTAGCTTTTTGGTCGGCGGCAGCTTGGGTTTGGGCGACTTTTTGCTTGAGAGCATTAATTTGATCATCAAATTGATCGGCTTTAACTGATTGACCGGCGTAAAAAATTGAAAACAAAATAGCCACCAATGAGATAGCTGTTAGAATTTTTGTTTTTATTATATTCATCTAAATCTGACCCTCCCTAATAAGACATAACTATTATAGCATAAAAACTATTATTCTATCAATAAATTAAAGCTTGAGATATCTTATTAAAGCCAACCAACTAGAGATAACACCTACAGATACACCGACTACCAACATACCTATCGCTACCAACCAAAGATGCGATGAAAAATATATTAGAGTTGGGCCTGCGCCAAGTTTATCCACCAGAAATGGACTAATAGCTCTTGCAAATGGTATTAGTGCAATTAAAGATATTAGCGCTCCAAATACGCCATATAAAGAACCTTCAACCAAGAAAGGACCTCGTATAAACCACTTGGTAGCCCCTACGAGCTTCATGATTTCGACTTCTTCTCGCCTTGTAAAAATTGCCATTCTAATGGTATTAAATATTATTAGTAGCGCAATCACCAAAAATACTATACTTAGAACCAAGCCGATTTTACTAACAGAATTACTAATTTTGATAACATTTTCAACCACACCCTTACGGTTATCATCACGGTTATCAAAGCTTGTATCGGTAATAATGGTAGCCTCAGAAAGAGCCCTAATAGAGCCATTGGTATCTGATATTTTATCGATGTTAGTAAGTTTTACTTCAAAGCTAGCTGGTAACGGATTGCCTATGTCTTGGGCGCTTTTAGCCAGTTTTTGGCCTTCAGCGCTAGAGCTCTCGAGTCTTTTTAACGCATCGGTCTTACTTATATAATTAACAGAGCTAACATTGTCAACGCCTGTAATTTTATTTTGCAAAGCGGTAATTTGATTTTGAGTCGCTTCATCACTTATAAAGATACTAAGATCTATCTTGTCTCTTACCTGACTTAGTTGTGTATTAACAAACATGCTCGAAAAAGCAAAAAAAGTCATTATTAGAAGAGTTACAACCATAATTGCCGTAGCGGCCGTACTGAGCCATGCGTTACGAAATATATTCTTAAATCCAGTTCTAAAAATTCTTAAAAAAGTAATCATAGACTGTATTTTCCTATTTTCTCATCTTTAACTATTCGGCCCCTGTTAATGGTAACTACGCGTTTTTTTAAAGCATCAACAATTTCTTTGTTGTGAGTTGTTAGTAGAACAGTCGTACCAAATCTATTAATTTTGAGCAGTAGCTCAATAATATCCCATGAATTTTTTGGATCTAAATTTCCAGTCGGCTCATCGGCAATTAGTATCTTTGGATTTCTAACTAAGGCACGCGCAATGGCAGTTCTTTGTTTTTCACCGCCCGAAAGTTCGCTAGGATATGAATGCATTTTTTCACTTAGACCAACGAGTTGTAATATTTTAGGTACGGCTCTTTTAATTTCTTTGGTTGCTACACCCGAAACTTCAAGAGCAAAGGCTACATTTTCGTACACGGTAAGATTGGGTAATAATTTAAAGTCTTGAAAAACCACCCCAATGCGTCGTCTTAGGTGTGGAATATTGGCCTTATCAATAGTATCGTAGTCGATACTTCCTACAATAATTTTACCGCTGGTAGGTACTTCTTCTTTTATAAGTAAACGAATAAGAGTACTTTTGCCGGCGCCTGAGGCACCGACAATAGTTACAAACTCTTTAGGGCTAATGTGTAGTGATACTCCAGATAATGCGACCGTTTTATTGGGATACATCACAGAGACACGATCAAGTAGGATCATATAGCCTATTGTAGCTCAATAATCACTTCCGCGCAAAGTGCTTATTCTATATTTGTTTTTGCTATAATAGTCGTAACATATTATGAAACCATTATCTAAAAAATTAACTCAATTATTAGAAGAAGTAGATGTAGCAATAAGTAAGCTCAATATTGAAGCTAATAAGAAAAAATTGCTTGAATATGAAGAAACCATGGCCGATCCTAGTTTTTGGAGCGATAGCGAAAAAGCCGAACAAATTTCCAAAAAAGCTGCTCAACTCAAAAACTTTATAGATTACTGGCTTAACCTACGTGATGAAATCAAAACCACTTTAGAGCTAGTTTCGCTAGAATCAGACGATGAGTCGCTGGATAGTTTTGAGAAAATTTACGAGAAATTAAATACCCAAGCTCAAAAAGCCTTGTTAGACCTAAAAATGTCTGGACCATATGATGACCACTCAGCCATTTTACAGATATCTGCTGGTGTCGGAGGAACAGATGCTCAAGATTGGGCTCAGATGCTCGAAGAAATGTATATTAAATTTGCCAATTCTAGTGGTTTGAGTGTTGAAATACTTGATAGCTCCCAAGGAGAAGAAGCCGGAATAAAATCTGCTACACTTAAAATATCGGGCCCATTTGCATATGGCAAACTTAGGTCTGAGAAAGGTTCACACAGACTGGTTAGATTATCACCATTCAACAGTAATAATTTACGCCAAACATCGTTTGCACTAGTAGATGTGGTGCCAGAAATCGATGAAGAAGAAACACAATTAGACGACAAAGACCTTAAAATAGACGTTTTTAGAGCTGGTGGTCATGGAGGTCAAAGTGTTAACACCACCGATTCTGCTGTAAGAATTACACATATACCCACCGGATTATCGGTAGTTATTCAAAACGAAAGATCACAACTCAAGAACAAACAAACGGCCAAATCGGTACTTTTATCGAAATTATTAGAACTAGCTCGAGAGCAAAAACTCGAAGATTTGTCGGAGCTTAGAGGCAAAGTGCAGTCAGCAGATTGGGGCTCTCAAATACGAAGCTACATATTACATCCCTACACCAAGGTCAAAGATCATCGTACAGACTACGAAACTAGCGATACAAATTCTGTGCTAAACGGCAAAATTGACGATTTTATCGCCGCCTACCTAAACCAAAATATTAATTCATAACCAAAAAGACTCCCTATATTTTAAGGAGCCTTTTGGTTAAAGCTTTTATTTTTTGCCTTTTAAAAGCATTGCGCTTTTAAGGTCTTTTTTGCTTTTTCTGTACGCGTGTGCACTTGCGCTAAGTCCGGTCATTCCAAGCAGACCAACAAGTCCAGTTTCTACGCCTGTTTCTGGTAGGTTAGAAGTTTCACTTGTAGTGGTAGTTGGAGGTGTGGTAGGAGGAATAGGTGTACATCTACTATCACCTACAGGAATACCTGGTAGACATTCTTGAGGTGGAGTTTTTGGTGGTGGTACCACTTTGGCATCATCACATGTATCATATGGGATATCTTTAGATCGTACACAAGCAACATTAGTAAGTGTTGACTCGGCACCATCTTTTAGAGTTACCTGATACAATATATAACCATTTATACCTGCACCATAATCTCCGACACCTTGTCCGCCCTTAGTAAATAGAGCGTTGTCGGGTAATACTGTACCGTTCGGGAAGTTAGCGTTGTAAAGTTTTACAGTACCGGGTATGAGTTGAAGTTTTTCAGGTAATTTATCTGAAATTACTACTCCATCTAGCATACTAGAGCCGGCATTTTTGAAGTCGATCTTAAAGTATAATCTATCGTTTGGCTTGGCATTTACTTGCTCTACAAAAGTTTGCTTAGGAAATCCTACGGTCTTTTGTATTTGAAGTGGAACTGCTTCTACCTTAACTTTTACAATTACGTACATATCATACTGAAAACATCCTGGAACATTACCGTCTGGAGCGTTCTCACCTATGAGTGCACCAGTAGTAACGATTGAATCAGAAAGCGGCATAGCTGTTCGTGAGTGAGTGTCTGCGTAAGCAGAACCAGCCACATAGCTCAATTTGTATGGAGTGCCATCAGCACTCACAAATTCAGTAGTGTCAAAAACGCTACCTGGTTGAGCATTGCTTGCCGAGATTTGACTCACAGCGTTCATTTTCGTACCAACTCCGTTTGGTAAACTAATTTTTACCTTGGTATCACGGGCTATTCCACGATACTGGTGTGCAGCATCATTTAGCGAGCCATCGGCGTTGTTGTGAACATAGGTTCGCAACTTGATTTCATCGCCTGGTTTTACAGAGATTGGATCTTGGAATCCACCTGGTGTGGTGTTCCATTTTTTACCATCAAAAAACTGTTGTTCATTACCTTCTGGAACATTATAAAATGAGTTGAAGGTAACGTGATCAAAACCGGGAGTATTTGGGCCTTCCCATTTTTTAAGTGGTCGGTCTGGATACCATCCGGCTATAGTCATAGCTGGCACGAGTACTGCAACAATTGCAGCAATAGTACCAAGTATGATTTTGGTTTTTAGCTTCATAACTAACTCCTTTTGTTAGAACTTAATAATAAAGCTGGTACGAATATTTGAAATGTAGTTGAAATAAAACTTTACAACTTTTTTTGTATTTTTCAATGAGCACACGTTCAGGTTGTATAATAGCATATCAATATGCTTATGTCAATAGATTATTTTACATCTTTTATGTTTACTATTTGACCATATTATTAGTATTAATTGGTACGTAATAATATAACTGCTTATGCTTATTGTCAATGGTCTGATTAAAGTAAAAATCCCTCACCATGAAGGTGAGGGATAGTAAATGTATATATTATTCCGGTACGGTCACCGGAGAAGGTACAGTAGAAGTAACAGGTGGCTGCGTCGGCCCAGGGTCGCTCGGAGGCGGCGGCGGGTTGCGAGGCGGCGCTACAGTAGCAGTTGGCTGTACTGGGTCGGGCGGAGGAGGCTCAGGATTGACCGGCCTCGGACCACAATCCCCTAGTGAACATGCACCAGGGTCATTGTTAATTCCAACCGTGGGATCCTTACAACCATCAGGACCAGTAGGACAACCGGTCGTAGGTGTAGTGGTAGGTGTAGTACTGGTAGTAGTACAGTTATGGGTACACCCTGTAGTCGGCGTGGTACCAGGCGGGTTAGTGCCTGGGGTATGACCACTCGGTGGTGTATACCTAATTGTCGGCATAATCGGCACATGTGAGATCCCTGGGAACCTCACCGCAACCGGCTGAAAACGACAGTTTGTTTTGAAATTGAGCACTCTGCCCTGGCCAGAGCCGTAGAAGTTGGGGCAACTCAAACGCAATACCTCAAAACTGGGCCTGCTAGGGCTAGTCTGGAATAGTGTTGGCACTACCGAATCATTACTGCCAACATTCTGAGCAAGAGTCTGGTAATTACCAGACATAGTCGGATTACTTTTATCGCAGTCAGACTCCCAAGCAATCATCTGATTGATATCATGTAGCCACGCACTAGGATCGTTAATGTACTTGTACACCAAAGCATTGAAGTCGGCATCGCCATTACCCCACATACGTGTCTCGTATGCCATGTGGGCAGCGGTCATCACCGGATCAACACAGCGATCATCGAGCATCTGCCGATACTGGTTATCGGCGCCAATGCCTTCGACAGAAGCGCCAAAGAAATGACTCCCAGAAGGAGCACCATAAGCCTTAAACTCTACATTATGGGTACAGTTCTCTGGAGTACGAGGCCCCGGATCATCTGCGCCAGCACTAGACAGTGTCGGAAGATGTCCGGTAACACCCAATAGAATAATCAATGCTCCTGCAAGGAACAAAAAGAATACACCATATCTACGCTGTTCATTCAAGGTACTTACCTCCTTTAAGAGGCTCGAGGTCTTTTGGACAAGACACATTCTCATTTTGCCTTTTTATCGGACAAATGAGAATGTTACTGGTTCAAAAAAATAATGCTTGGGGGAGATTGCTCTCCCCCAAGATAAAAAATGAAAGAAAGAAATTCTACTCGGTAGAAGTATTTTGGGTACTGGGGCGCACAATGCCGAACACTTCTCCTCTACGCAATAGCTCATCGCGGGAGGTATCGGTAGATCCCGAAGAAGTAGACGACGCAGAACGCTCAGCCACCCTACGACGATGATCGTCGACGGTTTCGCGAGCAACCGCAACATGATCACGCCAGTTGGTACGGCTACCAGACTGCGGGCGATTGTCGCTATTACTTGGGCGGTAGACTTCCTTACCGGGCTTAAGCTTCATTAGCAAGACTGCGAATGCACTCACAAGAGCAGCAAATGCAAGCGAATACATAACAGCTCTGGTATTGAGATCGTCGTGATGATGCTTTACACAGACATCCATTACACGATTGACGCAACGGTTACCCATTGCCCAATCCCAGTGCCAGTTGAGCACTGCATTGCGCATGTAAAGGTAGAATACCAACCACGAACCAAAGAATACTGCAAAAAGCATCGGCAGGTTTACACGAGCTGTAACGCGCTGCCAGATATCAGGGAGCAAATTATCGTATAGATGATCAATGTCATCATTTAGACCTTGCAAGTCTGGCGGAGTGTTACTCACACTCTTTCCTTTCTTTCAATTGACAAAGGACGATGGCCACCCACAAGTTTCTGCGAATTGCCTTCTGTATGAGACTACTACAAATACTATGGTTTGTCAAGTATAAAACTAGTGCTTATGTTTACAATTATTTCGAATTAGTCTGTTGGCGTAGTAGAGTGCATCTTTGCTTGCACTTCGTCGAGGATTGCCTCTCTATTATTAGCGATTTCGTTTATGGTATCTTCTTCTATTTGGGCAGCCCAAGCATCATAGTTCTCGATATGCGAGGCCACATAGGCATCAATTTCTTGACCTTTTTGGTCATCAGGTTTATCAGAGTCGATAATAACACCAAGTTCATCTAAGTTTTCATCGGATAGTTTTTCTGAGATTTTAAACATTATTCTAGTACGCACAGCATCGGCAAGTTGTTGTAGGGTATCTTGCTGAGTTTTTTCGTCTTGGTTTTGGATTCCGAGCTTTGTGATAATTTGTTCTTTGGTTAGCATATTTCCTCTTAGCTTTCGTTTACTACCGGTGCAGGCTGCACATCTGCACTCGTATTATTTTGAGCTTCGTTATTATTTTCGTCTTTTATTTCTTTTTGCAGACTAGCAAATTCTTCGGCAGTTACGGTATCAATATCGGGCATTACACTGCGTCTAAAATCATCTATAGCTTTATCATCATCTTGCTCTATCAATTTATTTAATTGCTGAGCTTGTTCTTCACTGAGCTTATCGAGCAAACGCATATTTACTCTAGCATTGAGTTCTTGCAAGAAATTATCGGTAAAATTTACTTTTTCTTCTTCGCTAAAATCATCTATGCCCATGTCTTTAAAAAATTCGTCTTTTAGTTGAGTTGCCATTTGTTTATTACCTTTCTACCTTTTATATCTGACCATTAGATACGCCAGTTAAGAATCTTGCTAGTACTGGGCCATTAATATTATTCTGTGCTCTGTTTGTTAGCGCATAATATATCTGTTGTTTATCAGCAGGAAGCGCTTGTATTTTGCGCCATAAGTCATATGAAATTGTACCTCTTAAGTGGTCCATAGATTCTTGCAATCGGCTACCCGTAAGACCTTCTGCTCGGGCTTGATCTAGTAATGGGTTTCCGCCACCACGTCCGGATGGGTTTAGGGTATCCCAACGTTGGCCGGTACTAGTTGGTGGTTTGGCGGTAGGCATATGGGTAAGAGCAAATATACCGGCGAATGCTGCGGCTGCGGCTCCTGCGCGTTTACTCCAACGACGCGAAGTTGATTGTTTGCGCTCACCTGCTGTTTCTTCTTCGATAGTTTGCTTACTGTTTTCGCTACCGACAAACCTATTACCAACTACTTCACCTGCACCACGAGAGGCCGTATAGGCACCAAATGCTGCTACTCCAGCTCGAGCCACTCCTATGCCGACAATGACTGCTGCCGGTGCGCCAATAGTCACCCCAACTATGCCGGCCCCTAAGAGACCCAAGCCAACTGCAGTTTTAACCATTGGATGTTTTTCAATCCATTTAGTAAATTTGACCAATTTAGGATGTTGTTTTGTACGAATTTCGAGCATCTTGCTATCAACAGTTTGTCGAACACCGACTAACCTCTGAGCTAAGTATCGATCCTGGTCAACCACAATTTCGGCAACTTCTTGTTCTAGTTGTGTTTTTCGGGCTTTGTTGGCCTCTATTTCGGCCTTTTTGGTATCAATCCGTTCTCTTTGAATAGCCTTTTGCTCTGCCGTACCTCCAGGCACCCTAAAGGCTTCTTCAAGATCTTGAACTTCTTGTGTTAAAACAGCATTTTTAGTATTAATATCTGAAATTTCGGATTGTTTTTCACGAAGCGTCGAAGCAAGGTAAATTGCCGTGACTTCAGACCAGTTGTTAAAGGCTTCATTTAAGGCTTCTTCAGCTTTAGCAAGTCTTTCTTTATCTTCGCTGCTAGCAAGTATCTTTTCGGCTTCAACACGAGCCGCGGCAAAATCATTTATTCTCTTGTCGAGCTCATCACTTAAGCGTTCTACGACATCTTCTGGTGTCAGTTCGTTACTTGGCTCTCCGCTTGGATTCTCTGGCGGGTCTTCGGCTGGAGGGTCCTGGTTAGGTGGCTCACCTCCTGGCGGTACTTCTCCTGGTATCTCACTGGGCGGATCAGTTATTGGATCTTCTCCGGGTGGTCTTTGTCCGGGACCTGGTCTACTACCACCGCCACTTTGCCGACGAGCATTTACTTCAAATCGTACATCATCTCTATCTACAGTCGCAGGGCCAGTAGGCTCTTGTTTTCTCTCGGCAGTTCGTAGTTTACGTTCATAACCTCGTATTTTAGTAAGATCTTGGTTGATTTCGTCTACTTGTTCAGCGTTACCTTCTAATTTAGCTACAGCTCTTTTTGCAATAAGATCTTCTTTAATAACCTCAGCCTGATAAATAGTAAGGCCAACTTTTTTAGTCTTATCGAGCGAGGCTAGCTCTTCTTGAGCCTCTACATAACGTAGTAAATCTTCGGCATCGACTTCGGATGGCTCTTCGCCCATAGTACTTATCTTGCCTACACGTTCTTGTAGCTCTGATACTCTAGCCTTGGCTCTCTCTATGTCTTCTGGAGTGGCTTTTTCTTTAGCTTCGGCCGTTGGTTTTGCTTCGCCATCTCCACTACTTAAATAAGCAGTTTCTAAAGCCTCTTTTTGCACTTCTAGTAAATCTTTTTGAATACCACTGGCAGTTTTAATTTCTTTATCGATATCCTCTACAGCTTTACTTATGGCTGCCTTTCTATCGTGCTCGCTATATGTTTCAATACCTTCTGTCGTCGGTCTTGATATATCCTCAGATTTTGGAGTTTCTTTGGCTTCAGAGCTTGAATTGCTGACATCCTCCGGACTACCCCCATTAGAACGTATAATATCTTTTAGTTCATCGTTTAAGGTCGGATTTGATTCCGGACCCGTTGATGGTGCGCCACCATCAGAAGTTGATTCTCTACCCTCGGCCATGTTTATTTTTCCTAATTTTTAAATAGTTATGCTTATAACTATATAGTATGGAATTTAGAAAAACAAGTCAATGTGTTGTAATAATTACAAAGCTTAGCGTTTCTTGCGTTTCTTGCGTTTTTTACGCATAGGCGCTAAATTCACCGGCTTACGTTTGGCTGATTTTTGCTTCTTAGTGGTGGTTGTTACAGGCTCACCTTCTTCGTTGGGAGCTATTGCGCGAGCATTGGCAGCAGCTTGAGTAATTTCGGTCTGAGGAGCTTCTACGGCCTCTTGAGGTTGAATCTCTACCTTATAGATTGTGCCAGCTACTTCAGCATTTATACCACTTAAGAGTGAATTAAATAATCTAAAGGCTTCTGCCTTGTATTCTACAAGTGGATCTTTTTGAGCGTAGCCCCTCAAGCCGATTCCATCCCTTAAATGATCCATTGTCTCAAGGTGTTGAAGCCATGCCGAATCGACCACTTTAAGACAAACCAGTTTATTGATAAGTTGCATAGTATCAGCGCCAAAAGTTTTGAGTCTTTTTTGGTACTGCTTATTGGCAAAGTCACTCAAGTTATTTACTAGTGCGTCGACGTTTTTCTCTACAATGCTCTCGTGCCAATTACTTGGCAGTTCGATTATTGTCGAGGCTATTTCTTGTACTTTTTTGAGATCTACCATGCCAGTAGAAGTGTTGGTATGGGCTTTTATAATAGCGCTAAACTCTCCTTGTAGCATTTGCATTATTTGCGGCTTGAGGTCTTTTTCGCTCAAGAACTGACGACGCATCTTGTAAATTATTTCGCGCTGTGAGTTCATCACATCGTCGTACTCAACCAAATGCTTGCGAATATCAAAGTTGTGACCCTCTACTCTTTTTTGAGCGGTTTCTAAGCTACGAGAGATAACCTTGTTTTCTATTGGAGTATTTTCGTCGACATTTAAGGTATTCATAAGTGAGCCTATTCTATCGCCACCAAAAACTCGCATAAGATCATCTTCTACGCTTACATAAAATTGACTGCTACCAGGGTCACCTTGACGTCCAGAACGACCTCTAAGCTGATTATCGATTCTACGCGATTCATGGCGTTCGGTACCAATTACATGCAACCCGCCAAGTTCTTTTGCGGCTTCATCTAGCACAATGTCGGTACCACGACCAGCAATGTTGGTAGCCAGAGTAACCGCACCAAGCCGGCCGGCCTCAGCTACAATACCAGCTTCAGCTTCATTATTCTTGGCATTTAGTACTTGATGATTCACTCCGGCTTTATTGAGCATTCGGCTAAGGAGCTCGTTTTTTTCAATACTTACGGTACCAATTAGCACGGGCTGGCCAAGCTCATTACGCATACGTGTCTCCTCGACCACAGCATTGTATTTAGCGGTTTCAGAACGATAAATTCTATCAGACAAGTCTTTGCGAATCATTGGCTTGTGTGTAGGTATAACTGTCACCTCTAGGCTATAAATTTTGGCGAACTCTTCGGCTTCGGTAAGAGCTGTACCGGTCATACCGCTTAGCTTGGAATAAAGTCTAAAAAGGTTTTGAAACGTAATTGTGGCTAGAGTTTGACTCTCGGCTTGAATTTGAACATTTTCTTTGGCCTCAATTGCTTGGTGCAAGCCTTCGTTGTACCGACGCCCTGGCAGCATTCTACCAGTAAACTCATCAACAATTACTATCTCGCCGTCTTCAGAAACAACATAGTCTTTGTCTTTTACAAACAAAGCTTCGGCCTTAAGAGCAGCTTCTACGTGGTGTACATCTTCAATTCGACCAGCCTCGTATATATTTTTGACCCCCAAGGCCTTCTCTACTTTTCTAATTCCTTCTTCGGTCAAGCTAACAGCTTTTTGCTTTTCGTCTTTGGTATAGTCTGATTCTTCTTTTAGAGTTTTGGCGATACGTGCAAAGGTGTAATATCGCTCAGTGCTCTTACCAGCTGGTTGCGAAATGATTAGTGGGGTACGGGCTTCATCTATCAAAATAGAGTCAACTTCGTCAACAATAGCAAAATTAAGCTCACGCTGAACAATTTGCGATACATCTTGAATCATATTATCGCGTAAATAATCAAAGCCAAATTCGTTATTTGTGCCATAAGTAATGTCAGCCCTGTAGGCTTCAGCTCTATCTACTTCTCGCAAGTGCCTAAGTCGTTCGTCATCATGATCTTCGTTGGTGTATTCTGGGTCATATACATAAGCAGCGCTTTGCATAATTACACCGGTGCTCATACCCAAAAAGTAATAAACTTGCCCCATCCAACCAGCATGCAATCGGGCTAGATAATCGTTTACAGTAACTAAGTGGGCGCCTTTTTCAGTCAGAGCATTTAGATACAACGGTAAAGTTGCCACCAATGTCTTACCCTCGCCAGTGCGCATCTCGGCAATTGCTCCTTGATGTAGTACTATTCCACCAATTAACTGCACATCGTAATGACGTTGTTTCAGCACCCTTGAGCTAGCCTCTCTTACTACAGCAAAAGCTTCAATTAACAAGTCGTCTAGGGTCTCTTTGTTTTTCTTGTTGCTAAGTCTTTGTTTGAACTCGGCCGTTTTAGCTTTGAGCTGAGTGTCGGTAAGTTTTTGCATTTCTGGCTCAAGCTCATTGATACGCAAAACTCTAGCTTGAGCTTTTTTTACCTCACGCGCATTTGGATCACCAAAAATTTTGGAAATTAAAGACATCTTGCTCCTAAACTATATCTATTTATTATACCAATAGGTCTATTTTTTGCCTAACCTATTAAATAATTCTTTTACTCGAAAGCGTTTTACTGAATGTCTATCTTTGTATTTTTTGATCTGCAATTTAAGTTTTTGCTCTACAATATCAATAGCTGAATGCGGGTTAATAGTGGCTGTTTCGGCAACAATATCTGGGCCGGGTACCTCGAGTACAGCCTTAACTTTATAACGATTGTCTTCTTTACCGCTAGGATCTCGAAATATCTCTACAGACATACCTTTGGCTTTGTAGTTCTTGGGTAGATATTTATCTAAGCTACCGAGTTTTTTAGTAACATACTTGTTTAAATTATCGTCTATATCGTATTTTCGGCCAGTAATTTGTAGTTTTATCATTTCGAATCTCCCTTAATATTTATAGTTTGTCGCTTCCATAGTACTTGCGCAGGGGCTCTGGCACCAAAATACTGCCATCAGCCTGCTGATAGTTTTCTAAAATAGCAATCGGCATACGACTACTCACTACAGCTGTTCCGTTTAAAGTGTGTACAAAATCAAGTTTTCCCTCATCGTTTCGATACCTGATATTTAAATTTCTGGCTTGATAATCGGTGCAATTACTGCAACTATTGAGCTCACGGTACTCATTCTCGGCGGGGCTAAAATACTCAACATCATATTTTTCATAAGCCGGTGCGTTTAAGTCTCCGGCAGCGATTCGCACAACTCTATACGGTATATTTAATCCTTGGCAAATCTGCTCTTCTATTTTTAATATTTTTTGGAGCCATTCATCGCTTTGTGAGGGCTTGCAAAAAACATACATCTCTAGCTTATCAAACTGATGTGTGCGATATAGCCCTTTGCTATATTTACCATAAGCACCTGCCTCTAGTCGGTAGCTCGGGCTTAATCCGGCGTAAAGTTTTGGTTTTGCTAGATCTAATACATCATCTTTGTGGTATCCAGTAAGAGGAATTTCGGAGGTTGCTATCAATACTAGCTTTTGGTTGGAGTCAATGTAGTTTTGATTTTCTTCACCTCTTGGCATATAGCCGGTTCCAGATGCCACATCGTAATTTACCATATGGGGTACAGACATAATTTCAAATCCGGCGTTTCTGACAATTTCTTGCGCAAAAATTTCAATTGCTTGCCACAAACGCACAAATTTGTCTTTACCAAAATAAAACTTTGCTCCAGCTACTTTGGCGCCAGCTTCAAAATCGAATAAGTTGTTAATATCATTTAGTTCTATGTGGTCTTTGGGTTTAAAATCAAACTTATTTTCTCCCCATTTTCGTTCTTCACGATTACTTTCTTCTCCACCATCAGGTGTGTTGTCGGCAATTAAATTGGGTACTTGGGCTAACAAATCGGCATACTCTTTCTGTACTTCATCAAGCTGATTACTGAGCTCTTCAAGCTTTTGTTTAGTAACTTGAAGATTACTGAGTTCTTCTGGAGTCGGTTTAGATTCAATCTTTAGTTCTGATCGTAGTTTCTGAGTATTTTGCAATAACTCATTGCGCTTTTTGTCTAAATCTAGAAGCGTATCTACATCTAGAGATATGCCACGTCTTTTTACACTATCTTTAATAGCTTCGGGGTTATTACGAAGGATGTTTATATCAATCATTTTTTACCGCCCACATTAAATTCTGAACCATCAATTTTTTCTGGTCTGAGAGTCGGAAACATTATTACATCTTTAATAGCCGGCTGATCACATAAGAACGATACAAATCTATCAATACCCATTCCCCAACCCGCAGTAGGCGGCATACCAATTTCTAGCGCTCGTATAAAGTCGTAATCCAATGGCTGAGCTTCTTCGCTCTCACCTTTATCAAGAGCCGATTGCTCGGTTTGCAAACGCTCAAGTTGATCAATAGGGTCATTGAGTTCATTGTAAGCCTTTATAAGCTCAAAGCCGGCACAAACTAGTTGCATACTAGCAATGTGGCTGGGCTTGTCGACCTTGCGCTTGGCAAGTGGAATCATCTCGGCTGGATAATCCAGTAAAAAGATTGGGTCGGTAATTTTTTCACGACAAGTTTGTTTATAAAACTCATCAAATAAATCTTTCATAGGCGGATTAGCCTTAAGATCAATCTTTAATTTACGTTTTTTAAATTCTTCTATTAATTCGTCGCGAGTTACTGTTTCGTAGTCTATACCCGTCTCTTGTAATACCAATTCATTAAGTGTGACACGACGATATGGTGGCTTGAAGTTAAGCTCTTTACCCTGATAGACAAATTTTAATTGTCCATGAGTGGCCATTAGCACTTCAGAGATCATCTGCTCGGTAAGCACCATTAAATCCTCATAATTGGCATACGCTTGATAAAGCTCTAGCATAGTAAACTCTGGATTGTGGCTCCTATCTATTCCTTCATTTCGGAAGTCTCTAGCAAACTCAAATACCTTTTCAAACCCCGATACTATCGCTCTCTTTAAATACAACTCGTTACTGATACGCAAATACAAATCTGACTCTAGTTTATGATGATATGTAGTAAATGGTCTGGCGCTAGCACCTCCATACAATGGCTGAAGCACAGGAGTCTCTAATTCAATAAAGCCTCTGCTTAGCAAAAACTGTCGCATTGTCTCGATTATCTTAGATCTTAACTCTATATGTCGCTTTACTTCAGGGTTAATTTGCAAATCAATGTAACGCTGACGATAACGTCGCTCGATATCTTTAAAGCCTTCGTGAGCATCGGGTAATGGTCGAAGACTTTTGGTAAGCAGAGTAATGGCAAAAGTAAATACACTTATTTCGCCGGCTTGAGTCTTGTTGAGCTCGCCTTCGGCTTGTATAAAATCACCGGCATCCAAAAGTTTGAGGTTTTTAAAATCAATTTGATTTTTTTGGGTATCTGCTTTTAAAGTTTTCTTATTAACTACAATCTGAATCTTGCCCGATTCATCGACTACGTCAATAAAACACATTCCGCCCATTAGCCTAATGCTTGTTATTCTACCAAGAGCTTTTACTTTTTGGCCTTGGAGGTTTTTAAACTCATTAATCAACTCGTTGTTGGTATAAGTTCTAGCACCTAATTGTGGGTAGGGATCAAGACCTAGAGCTTTTATTTGTTCTAGCTTAGCAAGTCGTTCGTCTCGAAGTTCTTTTAGATTAGCCATTACTTAAAAGTATAGCGCCTTTTTTCATTTAATGAAATGAAAGGTTGGCTATAATACTTTGGTTATTTTGTAATTAATAGCACCGGCTGGCACTTCTACAGTGGCAGTATCGCCAACTTTTTTACCTAGCAAAGCTTGTCCAATTGGCGATTCGTCGGATATCTTGCCACTATCGGGGTCGGCCTCAGTAGAACCTACGATATGAAAAACCTGTTTGCCGTCATTGAGAGTTACGTGTACTTTTGAACCTACATCAACTATTCCACTGGTATTTTTTTTGATCGGTTTAGCGTGCTTGAGAATATTCTCAATTTCTACAATTCGTCCTTCAACAAAAGCTTGACGTTCTTTGGCATCATCCCAGCTTGAGTTCTCCTTTAAATCACCGTATTCTTTAGCGGCTTTTAAGGCTTGGGCTACTTCTTTTCGCTTATTCTTTACCAAATCTTCTAGTTCGGATTTCAATTCTTTAATTCCGTCTGAAGTGAGGTAGAAATCTTGTTTTGTCATCGTTTTTAAAACGCTCCTTATTTAATACTAGTCTCACCCAAGAAAAATGACCTCCACATAGTAGTAGGTCTTATTGCATAGACAGACTAGCTCTGTCGTTTGTTTTTTATTTTCTCAAATCACCTAATTTTTGTCAAGCAATTATAGACTAGCATTATAAATTAACTACTAATTTTTACTAATTTCTAGGAGTAGAAAAATACCATTTCAATATGTTATTGGTTGCGGGCACCGCAAACTCAGCACCTTCTCCAGAATTTTCTATTAATACTACTATAGCTATTTTGGGATTATCTGCCGGTGCATAAGCCGTAAACCAAGCGTGAGGTTTTGTAGTAGGGTTTTTACCATCAAAGCCCTGCGAACTAGTTTCGGCTGTACCGGTTTTGCCAGCAACTTTGACCGGTACATCGCGCTTAATACTGCAACATGCCGTGCCCGACTCTACCGCACCTTCCATGCCTTGTTTTACCAAGCTCAAGGTTTTGGCCGAAGCAATATTGCTTTGAATGACTTCTGGAGAAATATCTCGTACTACATTACCATTACCATCCTTAATAGAAGAAGCAAAATGTGGCTTATACAGCGTACCGCCATTGGCAACCGCCGCCGTAGCCATTGCCAATTGTAATGGCGTAGCACGCATATCACCTTGTCCTATTGATATGTTATAAGTATCACCCAAAGACCACGCATCGCTAGAGTAAGTTTTCTTATTATCTGGAGTCGGCACAAACCCAGCTGATTCGTCTCCAATATCGGCGCCAGTTTTGGCACCAAACCCAAATTTCTTATACCATTCTGCTAGTTTTGTAGCCCCCACGCCTTTGGCGTTTTGATAACCACCGCCCACTATGTAATAAAATATGTCTGAACTCCATGTAAGGGCTCTTACTACGTTTACAGGGCCTAGCCCACCCGGCTCCCAACCTTTAAAAGTATAAACTATCGAGGGATTGTACTCGTTTGGTACATCAATTTTACCGGTATCATTGTAAGTAGTAGATGCGTTAATGGCGCCCGTTTCTAGACCTGCCGTAGAAATAAACGGCTTTATTGTAGAGCCTATAGGATAACCTCCTGAGCTTACCCTGTTAAATAATGGCTTGCTTGGGTCATTAAGAAGTGCATTGTATTGAGACTGAGTAATGCCTTTGGCAAATAAGTTGCCATCATAGCTTGGATAGTTGACGGCGCCAAGGACTTGACCATTGCGAGGATCTACCGCGATAGCAGCCCCCGCCTTTGCACCGGCCGCCTGCACAGACGTTTTTACAGCATTACTCATCACATCTTCTAAATTTTTATCAATACTTAAGATTAAACTATTTCCGGGCTTAGGCTCAACTTGTGCCAGCGCTCTTACTGGTAGTCCGCTAGCGTCTACCTCGGTTTGTTCTTTTCCATACACACCACGCAGATCCGATTCGTAAGCTTTCTCTAAACCAGTTTTACCAATCGAATCAATCGGTCGA
>CAZEIU010000002.1:40006-50589 GCA_964512085.1 uncultured Candidatus Saccharibacteria bacterium | reverse complement strand
TGCAGAAATTCTGCCAATATACCCCATAAAGGGAGCTAGATTGCCACCGTCTAAATACTCTCTGGTTGGATTCGTATCAACACTATAACCACCTAGTTCGCTATGGTGTTCTTCGATATTTAAGGCTATGTCGCGAGAGATGTTTTCGGCCAAAATAACCGGTAAAGTATACTTAAGACCTTTGCTCTCAGCGGTTGATTTAATTTCGTCTACTGATTTACCCGTCAATTTTGAACTGAGTTGATAGCTAGCTTCTCTTTCTTCTTTCTCTAGAGGTAGTTGTGCAGGAATCACTACAAAATCGAATTTAGCGTTATTTCGAGCTAAGATAATACCATTGCGATCATATATTGCACCCCTTGGCGCTACAATCGCTGTTGTGCGCACCCTATTGCCATTAGCTAGCAAGCTGTGCTGTTGTCCTGTAATGATCTGTAGATAGGCTAATCTGGCAAGCAGTATTGATGCGGCCATAATAGCAAAGATTGCTAATAAAAAATATAGAGGCGATCTAATTGGTTCTTCGAGTTGAATTTTTTCACTGCTACCCGACAATATGGCAGCTGACCAATCTTCAGACTCACGCATTTGACGCTCTTTTTTGGAGAGTCTATAGCTATAAGCATTATCGTAAAAATTTCCAAAAATATTCATCTCTTAGTCGACCTCGATCGTTTAATCATAGTAGTGATATTTTTGTTTAATTTAAAATCATTTTCAGATTGGTATAACTTTGTGACCATACCATACAACACTAAGGTCCATACTAGGCTAACTCCAACAGTGCCAATTAATCTAGAAAGATATTGACTGGTTTCATTTAACTGTTCGGGAGAATAGACCAAAAAGAATAAAATTAAACTGTAAATAGTTGAAAAAAGAACGCTTAACATAACCACATTAACCCAACTATACTCTCTTTGACCATAATGCATCACAAGTTTACAAAACAATGCTACGAATATTGCAAAACTCAAATTTAAGCCAAAATCTCTGCCGGCAGAAAGATCTAATAATAAGCCAGCAGTAAAGGACATATACAACAGTTGTTCGGTGTTTACAAAACCAGCCAATACTATTAATCCAATAACACTTAGTGGTACTGCAAAAACTAAGCCAAAAGTTTTACCAATAGTCACCTGTAAAATTACCAGCATAAGTAATAATAGCCAAGAAAACGCCAACTTCATTGTCTTAGCCCTGTTACCACAAACACTAGTTCTAAAGAGTTAAGGTCCACAAGAGGTTTCAAATTTGCAGACTGGAACACCGCATTGTCAGCTTTATTGACCGATTCAACTGTACCAATAAGTATGCCTTGCGGTACAAGTCCAGAGCCAGCCGTTACCACTTGTTCGTTTTGGTTAATCGACTCGGACTGGGCGATTTTTTCTAGCACATAACCTTGCCCAATTTGTCCTCTTACTACACCCTGGGCTCTACCGTCTTGGCCCAAAGCTCTAATTCTAAAATCTGGGTCATTTACCAAAAATACCTTTGAACTATAGTCATTTACTTCGTCTACAGTACCTATTAATACTCCGCTACTCAAGACTGCTTGGCCTTTTTGTAAGCCACTGGAGCTACCTCTATCGATAGTAATAAACTGACGAGTATTATCGGGCTCTACGCTCACCACGCGCGCAGGCACCAAGTTTAGATTAAGCCTAGCATTAAACTGAAATTGATTTCTTAAGAGTTCATTCTCTCGAGCAACCTCCTTAAGAGAAGCTAGTTGTTGCCTTAGCTCAAGTTCGCTTTGGCGCAGTTGTTTATTTTCTTTATTCAGATTGGTTATTGAACCCAGCAATGAAACTTGATCATAGATACCGTTCTTGGTTCGAACAAGTTGGGTGCCAATAGGATTAGCTATTTGGTCGCTTATTATTCTAAAGAGCCAAAATTGCCCACTATATTTAAGGCCTAGAATAATCAAGGCAATAATACTGACTATAGCAACTGGCAATATGATTCTTTTTTGTAACATATGTTTTTAATTTGGCTAATTAGAATAACGCAAAGATGCGAATTAATGTGGCACTTTTTCGTACTGAGTAGCAACCAAAACATCCTTGAGACTATCAAGATCCTCGAGGACCATGCCGGTACCACGTACTACTGCAGTCAGTGGATCTTCGGATATATGCACCGGCATTTTTGTTTGATTAGCTAACAATACATCGAGCCCCCTAAGTAATGCTCCACCTCCAGCCAAATAAACTCCTTTATCCATAATGTCGGCCAGTAGCTCGGGAGGAGTTTCTTCTATAGTATGCTTTACGGCATCAACAATAGCTCGTACGCTTCTGGCTAAAGCTTTTCGTACTTGATCAGAGTCTATCTTCATTTCTTTGGGCAAGCCCGTGACCATGTCGCGACCTCTGATGGGTGCATCCAAAACTCTATCAAGTTTAGCAGCCGAACCAATATTTATTTTAATTGACTCTGCTGTACGTTCGCCAATCTGTAAGCTAAATTCTTCTTTGGCATAAGAAATAATATCTTCGGTGAGTTCATCACCGGCAATACGAATACTTTTACTTGATACTATTCCACCCAAACTAATTACGGCTACCTCTGAAGTACCGCCTCCAATATCTACAATCATGCTACCAGCAGCATCGTGTACCGGCAGCCCAGTGCCAACAGCAGCTGCCATAGGCTCTTCAATTAAAAAAGCTTGGCGCGCCCCAGCGTTGGTGGCGGCGTCTTCTACAGCTCTTTTTTCTACTTCTGTTACGCCAGACGGAATGCCAATTACTACTCTAGGGCGCGGAAAAAGCACAAAGCTCTCTCGGTGCACTTTTTCGATAAAGTATTTAAGCATTTGCTCAGTTATTTCAAAATCACTTACCACACCATCTACAAGAGGTCGAGTAGCGACAATATTGGCAGGAGTTTTACCAACCATTCGTTTAGCCTCATCGCCGATAGCCAAAATTTGTTTGTTTTTGGTATTAATTGCTACAACAGAAGGTTCGTTGATAATAATACCCTTGCCACGTACGTACACTAAGGTATTGGCCGTACCAAGATCAATACCGATATCATGACTAAAATTACCTAGAATTGAATCAAACATTACTACTAGTTTATCAAGCAAATCAATCTGTTGCTAGAGAATTTGACAAAACTATTTTATTAATCCGGCCAAAACAGCAAAAGCCAGAGCGTTATTTATAGCATGCAAGATTATGCCCGGAATAATACTTTTTAAGCGAATATACAAAAAACTTAGTATCAAACCCAATATAAACGTATAAATAATAACATTGGCTTGAGCGTGCAATATACCAAACAGCATGCTTGTGCTAAAAGCGCCAACCAACCAACCCCATTTTTTGATGGTTGCTGGTAGAGCAATGCCTCTAAAAAATATCTCTTCAATTATTGGGGTAATAATTACCGTAATAGTAAAGCTCAACCACAAGCCTACACCAGTTTTACCAAACTCAAAGCCATTCTCTTGCGCTTGATTAAGATCTATACTTGGTACGAATATCTTGATAAACCAAAATACCAAAATCAACATAACTGTAAAAAACACCAAGGCTAATAAAATATATCCAATTGCTTTTAAAGGATTGAATTTCTTAAGTCCCAAATCTCCAAAACTAAGGGAGTATTTTTTAATCAGCCATAATATTGCAGTAACTTCTGCAATCAATGCCAATACAGCATAAATCATACCCACTACTTCAGAGTTGTTACGCAAAGTCTGTCTCATAAAATCTGGTAGAAATCCTGTTCGAGACAAAAAAATTATTAATCCAAAAGTAATTAAAGGCAGGATTATAACTATCAAAAATACTTTAATGACGTCAACAATATTCCAATTGACCTTTGCTATAAAGATATCTTTACGCATGGGCTAGCGCAATCGCGAAATATCGCTAATACTTATTACTATCATTAAGCCGATAAGAAAAACGAATCCAAATACATGAATAAGGTTTTCGCGTTCGGGGGTAATTTTGAGACCAATTTTGCGTAATACAAGCATTAGCTGACGACCACCATCGAGGGCTGGTAAAGGTAGAGCATTTATTACAGCTAGGCTTAAGGAGATGGAGGCTACAAAAAGCGCAATATAGCGCCAACCAAAACTAGTAATTTGTGAAAATACCGACCAAACACCAATTGGCCCCGACACCTGTTCGCTCACTTTGGCTTGAGTAAATATACCTAATATCAAATTGCCAAATGCGCCAAGTGTAAGAACCACTAACTCTACCATCAGCACAAAAGCCGCTATTGGTGCAGTCCACCATGTATATGATGAGTAGCTTAATTTATCAGCTGTAATTCCTAGTATGCCCGAGCTAGTATCAGTACCCAAAACAACAGTTTTTGTGGCACTTGCGCCATTATGTTCTACTTGTATTGCTACAGTTTTACCAGCATTACTACTAGTAAACTGTTTGAGCTCTTCATTGCTATTTAACGATTTGCCGTCAACAGTAATGATTTTATCGCCTTTTTGAATGCCCGCCTTGGCAGCAGCACTATTTTTGCTCACAGTAAATACAGTAAGCTCAGACTGAGATTGCTGTATTGGCTTAATAGGTCCAAAGCTTGGAAGCGCTTGGCCTAACTGCGGAATTCCAGCAATTAATAAAATTGTAAAAATAATGTAAGCGATAAGTAGATTCACCGCCACACCAGCCATAATAATCTTAGTTTTGGGCCAAAATTTGGCACTGGCAAAGCTGCCCCTACCAGTAACAGATCCATCTTCTCCTTTAAGACGAACGAACCCACCGAGCGGGAGTGCATTAACACTATAAAGCGTACCTCCCTTTTTGCGACCATAAACTTTGGGCGGAAAACCAATGCCAAACTCTTCTACATCTACACCGTTTCGTCGTGCAGCTCTAAAATGTCCGTACTCATGAGCAATAACAAGGGCTGAGAAAATAAAAATTAATGCTAAGATACTTAGAGAAAATATTATCACCTACCAAACCTCCGGCTACGGCTTTGATAATTTTGCAAAATATTATCTAAGTCTTGCTCTGTAAAATCGGGCCAATACTTATCTGCAAACTCAAGCTCGGCATAAGCACTATCCCAAAGCAAAAAATTGCTTAGTCTTTGTTCTCCAGATGTACGAACAATCAAATCAGGCGGTGGACAATCGTGAGTGTATAGGTTTTGTTTAATAATTTCTGGAGTGATTTCGGTTGATGAAATACCGCTTTTTATAATTTTTGATACTGCCGATACTATTTCTTCTTGTCCGCCGTAATTGAAACAAGCTAATAATGTTCCGCCGGTATTAGCTTTGGTTAGCTCTTCGGCTTCTTCGATTGTCTTTACGATCTTGTCGTCTAAATGTTCTCGCGAGCCAATAATTCTTAAACAAATGTTTTTTTTATTTAATTCTTTGGCATCTTTTAATAGCACCTTGAGAGTTAGTTGCATTAGCTTACTAACTTCGTCTTTTCCTCGGTTCCAGTTCTCTGTAGAAAAAACATAACAACTAAAATATTTTATGCCCCTATCATGACAAGCTTGAGCAATTTGTTTTAGATTTTTATAGCCGGCTAAATGACCTTCAAAGGCAGTTTTGCCCTGATTTTTTGCCCAGCGTCTATTACCATCCAATATAAAGCCTATGTGATTTAATGATGGGTTAGAGCTCATAAAAATATTTAAGTTTGCATTAATTCTGTTTCTTTTTGCGAAACAGCTTCTTGTATTTGAGCGCTATATTTATCTATTAGTAAATTTATATCTTTTTCAAACTTAGTGAGATCATCTCTGGAGATATCTTTATTTTTTTCAGCTGCTTTAACTTCGTTAACAGCTTCGTGACGAGCATTTCGCAAGCTTACATTGGCTGACTCGGCTTTTTCGTGAATAAGTTTTACCATTTGCGTGCGAGTTTCTTCAGACATTGGTGGAACATTAAGTCTTATAACATGACCGTCGTTATTTGGATTCAAGCCCAAGTTGGGGTTTTCTGTTATAGCTTTTTCTATTGCAACCAAATTAGAGCTATCCCAAGGTTGTATTTGAATAGTTTTGGCATCGGGAGTAGAAATAGTGGCAATAGATTTTAATATCATTAATTGCCCATACACATTTACCTTAATACTGTCTACCAAACCGGGGTTGGCACGACCAGATCGAACACCTGCCAATTCGCCAGCAAGATGCTCGATTGAGGCTTTCATTTTTTCTTCAGCTTTTTTGATTGCTTGTTGTTGCATATTTATGTATAAATTATAACTCTTGGTTGGCATAAAACCAACTCTAGATAAAAAATTATTATTTTACGCCAAGTTCGATTCTACTAAATCTCGAAATCACAATGTTTTCACCGAGTTTGGCAACAATTTCTTTGCGAAGTTGTTCAATTGTTTTGCTATCATCTTTTATAAAAGGCTGATTTAACAAGCAAACTTGTTCATACCATTTGGCAAGTTTGCCCTCGAGCATTTTATCGGCAAATTCTGCTGGCTTACCACTGGCAGCAATTTCTTTTTTGATAACATCTGATTCTTTTTGAAGATCTTCGCTGTCTACTTCTTCTTGAGATACATAGCTAGGGTTTGCGGCAGCAATGTGCATGGCAATGTCACGAGCAAAATCTTTAAATTCTTCGGTGCGTGCCACAAAATCAGTCTCACAATTTATTTCTACTAGTACACCAATTTTACCGCTATGCACATAGGCTTCTACGACACCAGCACTTGCAGTTCGTTCGGCTTTTTTGTCGGCTTTGGCAATACCTTTAACCCGTAAGTTCTCTAATGCCTTATCGTAATCACCCTTGGCTTCTTCTAGAGCCGATTTGGCATCCATCATACCTGCGCCGGTATTGTCTCTAAGTTTTTTAATGTCTTGAATATCTATACCCACTTTTTACTCCTTACTTATCTTCTTCAGCTACTTGTTCGGTAGCAGCTTTTACTTTGTACTCACTATTACCCTTTTTACAAGCCTCGGCAATTTTTGAGGTAATAAGGTCTATAGACTTAATGGCGTCATCGTTACTAGCAATTAGATAATCGGCCATATCGGGGTCAGCGTTTGTATCGGCCATGGCAATTACCGGGATACTTAATTTGCGTGCCTCAAGGATAGCTATGTCTTCTCTAGGCATATCTACTACGTAGATAGCAGCTGGTACACCATACATATCACGCACACCATCAAACATCTTAGCGAGTTTAGCCATTTGTTCTTCGAGCAAAAGTTTTTCTTTTTTGATGGTTCCAGCAAAATCATCCTCTGCTTTTTGCGTCTCGAGTTTTTTAAGTCTGGCAATACGCAGCTTAATAGTATCTAAGTTGGTTAACATTCCACCTAGCCATCGATGATTTACATAGGGCATATTAGCTTCTTTGGCATACTTTTCTATAACTGGTTTAGCTTGGCGTTTAGTACCAACAAACAATACTTGTCCACCAGTCTTAGTTAATTCATATGCAACTTTCTCAGCAGCCTTAAGTTGCTCGGCGGTTTGTACAAGATCTATAATATGTACACCTGATCGTGCTCCAAATATATATGGTGCCATTTTGGGATTCCAACGATCTGTACGTTGACCAAAATGAGCTCCAGCTTGCAAGAGCTGTTTTAATACAGGGTCTACTTTTGCAGTGTCTTTTACTGCAGTTTTTTTAGCTACCTTTTTGGTAGCTGGTTTTTCGGCGGTTGCCATTATTTACTTTGTCTCCTTCTGTCGTTGTATTGGCTCCCCAAGCGGGAGGAGTAATATGCCAATACTGTTTCGTTAAATTATTTTGCCTGTTTATAATAACAAATTAACCATATTTAGTCAATTCACCATTAACCAGCCATATCGAATTTTTTGAGTTTGGCTTTGCCAGCCGCTGTAGTAGATATGTTTTGTAGTGCTAGGAGCTCGGCATAAATACCATCTTTTCGCTTAGCAAGCTCTGCAGGGCTACCTACTTCTACCACTTGCCCGCCTTTAATACCTACTACTGTATCCACACCAGCGATAGTGCTTAGTCGGTGAGCAATTATCATGGTTGTTCTATCGGCCATAAGTCGCTCCAGAGCCTGTTGTACCTCATGCTCGGCTTTGCTGTCTAGACTACTGGTAGCTTCGTCGAGAATAAGAATAGGGGGATTTTTCATGATAGCTCTAGCAATAGCAATGCGCTGTTTTTGTCCACCGCTAAGCTTTACGCCCCGCTCGCCTATCTCACTGTCAAAGCCGTTGGGTAATTTCTTAATAAAATCATAAGCATTGGCAGCCTTTGCGGCAGCAATTAGATCTTTCTCATTTACTTTTTTGCGCCCGTAAGCAATGTTTGATCTAATTGTGCCAGAAAACAGCTGTGGCTCCTGAAACACTACCCCAATAGCCGATCTCAAGCTAGATTGTGTCACCTCATTTACATCTTGATCATCAATTAATATTTTACCGTTGCTCACTTCATAGAACCGGAGCATTAGGTTGGCCAAGGTGCTTTTACCTTCACCACTCTCGCCTACCAAGGCCAGCTTTTTACCGGGCTCTATCACAAAGCTCACATTTTTAAGAACCTTTTTGCCTTCTGTATAGGCAAAGTCTACACCTTGGTACTCTACGGCGCCTTTTTTTACTTTTAGATCTTTGGCTCCTTTATCGTCAGTTATCTCGGCATTTAATTCCATTATTTCAAAATAATCTTTACTGCCAGATGTGGCGCGTTGCAAAGCATCAATAATAAAACTGCTACCAAATAACGGAAACTGGGCTTGGGTAGAAAGTGTTAGTAGCAAGGTCATAGTTCCTAGGTTGTATACACCAATGTAGGCTTGATAAATAATTACACCAGTAATGAGTGTAAATATTACATTGAGTGCTAACCTGCGATACACATCGTATTTGTGCCATTCTACAGATTGGCCTTTGGTTTGGCTCTCTATACTACGGCGTTTTTTACCAAAAAATAGCAACTCGCTAGCCTCCATTACAAAAGATTTAACCACTCTTACTTGAGCAATAGATTCTACAAAACGACCGTTCCCGACATCGAGATCTTTATTGATACCTTCTTGTCGCTTTTGCCACGACTGACTACTTAAGTGAGTTATCCAGATATAGATTGGGAAAATTACGGCCAAAAGCAAGGCAACTGGCCAGCTATAAAATGCTATTACTATTAAGGTAACGATGGTAGTTAAGAAAAACTGCACAAAGTTATTGGCCAAAGTCTGCATAAGCTGAGAAATTGTACCAATCGAACGATCTAAGCGTGCCGTAATCTTACCGGTAATTTCATTGTCATAAAACCCAATTGGCAGTTCCATAAGATGTTTAAAGTAACGCTCAGATAAAAGACTATTGAGCTTAACGCTCATAATATCTCCCCAATAACCGTTGAGGTTGGATAGCAAGGTAGCCACAACCGAAGCCAAACCACCTATAAGCACGAGGGTGCCCATGTATTGCAAAGTAACGTTTTGGCCGGCGTATTTATTAACGATTCCATCTACCAAGCCCTTGGTAACAAATGGCACTACCAGATTTAACACAGCCAAAATAATTACAAAAAAGCTAATAGCCACGTAGTATGGCCACAACTGTTTTGAATATTTAATGATTTTCCAGATTGCCTTCATAAATTTTGTCTTATTATTGTAGCCCAGATTTAGCCAAAATAAAAACTCTTTCATTTATGAAAGAGTTTATCTCTCGATACCCAAAAATTAATTAAACGATACCAGACATAGGTTTGTATTACGCAAAAAACTAAAATCAAAGCTATAAATTTCAAGAGGCCTAAGTTAGAAGATATACCCACCATAGCTATTACAAAGTACAAACCGACTAATCCGTACCAATACTTTAACAAAAGAGGCCATTTAACTTGCTCGGAGAAAACACCATCTCTCTTACAAACCTCCTTAGTATATCTAGTTGCTACCATAGCTTCAGAAGCGGCCAATACAACAAATAGCAAAACTATAGAGACTAGTTTGGCCAAGATCATTTTTATAGACCCTTATTGGGACTAAAGTACCATCGCAACAGTAGAGTTAGCATAATAGCAATAAGCTCCATCAACATAAAACTACTCACGGCGTTCCAAAAATCGATAGTAAACCAGATATTGTACGCTGAAAAAGCAAATGCTACTACATAGGTCAACATCAACCATAATGGTGTATTGGTCTCAAAATCATCATAATCAGCTTTTGAAGCTTCATAGTGTAAATGAACCTCGCAAGTAGCCAAAAACAACATAAAATATGTCACGGCGCATATTAAGACCAGCACCAATCTGAAAATTACCATCAATTCTCGCCTTTCTCTTTGACGTCACGAGACTGATCGGGGCTATATTATCATAAAATTCGTCAAATTGGTACTAGCTAATAATATGACGGGCTATTTGTAAGAATACTTATTTTGCCACCAGACTTATACGAGGCTTTGTGGGTTTTATTGTAAAAATATCCAAGAAGAAGTAGTAATACTGCAACCACAACCAACAAAATTAAACTCACCTTTCTAAAAAACGAGATTTTCTCTGTATCGTTATTTTTAGTACTTTCTTCTGTAAATGTTACTTTTGCATCTGTGTTGGGCTTTACTTTGAGATGATCGTCAATAA
>CAZEIU010000002.1:0-39996 GCA_964512085.1 uncultured Candidatus Saccharibacteria bacterium | reverse complement strand
GCTATATTAGGCTTATTTTTATGAGTTGCCTGAGTATTTGACAACTTCTGCTCTTCATTAACTAATTTGGCCTTATTTTGAGCTTTTTTGCGCGCCTTTGCTTTTGATTGTTTAGCCATAACACCTCCATTATTACTTAACTGTATTATATCATTTTGATCAAATAAGCGCTTTAAGCTAGGCATGATTAACCTGTCAAGCATAAGTAAATAACGATTTTACAGGTGTAAACTATTATTTGTGTGTAAAATACCCTTGACAAAAGAGCTTATGTTTGGTATACTAGCCGACGTTCTGTGAATTGGTCAAAAATCTTACTCATAGAACAAGCACATAAAAATGTAATTAACGAAAGGAGATACGACGCACGTCTAATTAACGCCCCCGCTGGCAATAGCCAGTACGACGTATTTAGAAATATCATGCGCCTACTTCCAGAAATAATCATTGCTCTAGCAATGGTTGCAAAACAGGTGTTTGTTCCGGTAGAAATACCTTTCACCGAGTCAGCTAAAGCCGCCGAGGTTCAAGCTGATCTACCAAGTAACTATACATTGACATTAAATACAGGTTCTAGCGACGCTTTGGTGCTAAAAGCCAATAAGGGTACATTTGAGAGCGACTATGTTGCTCCCCTTAAAGCCGCTCAGGCCCAAAAAGCCGCTGCCGAAGCCGAACAAGCTAAGCTTGCCGCTCAAAAAGCTACAACTGTTGCAAAAACTAGCACTGCTCCTGCCAAAACCAAATTGGTTATTGGTGGAGACGATGCTTTTGCTCAGCTTAGATACTGTGAGGCTGGTGGTGACTATAACAAAAACACCGGTAACGGTTACTATGGTGCCTACCAGTACGATATTCGTACTTGGGCTAACTATGGTGGATTTGCCCGACCCGACCTTGCTCCTCCAGAGGTGCAAGACGCTAAGGCTCGTGCCACTCAAGCTGCACGAGGTTGGTCTCCATGGCCTGCCTGTGCTAGAAAACTAGGTTTGTTATAAGACGAAGTCGCTAGCATGTAGTTACTAAAACAGAAAGCTCCCTATAAACGGGGGCTTTTTGTATACAAAATATTTATGCTTGTGTTTTTTACAGTCTACATTGATAATACTGTAGTTATATCCGCACCTTACAGAAAGGCTTATACTAATGCCAACAGCAATAGAAATGCTTAGGGCCAAATGGGCCGAAGGTAAATTTGTTTGTGTCGGTTTAGATAGTGCGCTTGCAAAACTACCTAATCATATTGCCAACGAACATCCTTGGGATGTTGGTGCAGACGAACAAGTTAAATTTAATAGGCAGATTGTTGATGCAACCGGACCTTTTGTGGCTGCCTTTAAGCCAAATTTTGCATTCTACTTATATGCTTCTGATGGTCTTGAGGCACTTAAAGAGACTGTTGCATATATACATGCTAAGTTCCCCGATGTTGTTGTAATACTTGATGCCAAGTTTGGTGATATCGGTAATACAAATGATGGTTATGCCCAGTTTGCTTTTGACGAAATTGATGCCGATGCTCTAACTATTCATAGCTATATGGGCCAGGTCGCGAACCAGCCATTCTTAGATTACCCCGATAAACTTATTTTTGTGCTTTGTCGTACTAGCAATGATGGCGCAGATGAGTTTCAAGACTTGGAACTCAGTGGTATGGACGATGCATTGAGTAGCAGAGTATTTACTGAAGTAGCATACAGAGTAGAAACTTTTTGGAATACCAATACTAACTGTGGGCTGGTAACAGGCGCTACTACTCCCCAAGAGATAGAGAGAGTGAGAATGTTCGCGCCAACTGTTCCATTGCTTATACCTGGTATTGGTGCTCAGGGCGGTGAGCTAGAAGCTTCAGTTATTAATGCATCTACCAATGAAGGTGGTTTTGTAATCAACTCTAGTCGAGGAATTATCTTTGCTAGCAATGGCGAAGATTTTGCAGAGCGCGCTAGAGAAGAAACTATCAAACTAAGTACCGACATTCAAACCATTCGCAACCAGAGAGGTCAACAATGAATAGCGCATCACCCTTATCGCAAGAGGTAATTGATATGTTATCTGAATTTGGCTGTTTGGTGTTTGATGGCCAGCACTTTGTTTACAAGTCGGGCAAACATGGCTCGGCGTATATTAATGTCGACCCTGTCTTGTACCAACCTAATGCGATTATTGCTATTGCGCATCAAATTACTACGGCTTGCGAAAAAGCTGGTCTACCTATTCCTAATGTTGTAGCCGACCCTGCCGTAGGCGCAATTAGCTTCGGCTTAATGGTTGCCAGCCAATACAATGAACGATTGTCAATTATGAGTCTTGAAAGGGTTGATCCGCTATTTCGTCTTAGCTCTCCCTCGCAAGTATTACACGTCTTTGCCGATAAGCTTGCAGGTGGCACCTTTGCACTCGAGCGAACTGGCTTTGCTGAAGTTTGTAAGGATATGGATGTATTGGTAGTAGAAGATGTTCTCAACTCTGGCACTAGTACTCGCGAAGTCATCGAATGCGTTAGAGCTGCTGGTGGTAACGTAATTGCTGTAGCCAGTTTTGTTAGCCGCGGGGGCGTTACTGCAACCGACTTAGGTGTACCTGTTTTTACAGCAGTAGTTGATATCAATATGACTCAATACGAGGCTAGCGAATGCCCGTTGTGTGCTAGTAATGTCCCAATGGTCGTAGATGCTGCTCTGGGCAAGGGACAAGCATGGCAACTAGATAATCCAAACTATTCTGGTGGATTTGTAGAATTGCTTTAAATATATGTTTACCTTCACTTTTTGTGGAGGTTTTTTATTATTTAATATATTATCGGCTATTAAAAAACCCGCCTTTTTGTTTAAGCGGGTTTTATATTATAAACAATGTTTTGCGTTTTACTGGCAAGCCTCACACTCAGCCAATTCTTTGGGGTCAATTGGGCAAACCATTGGTTTATCCCAAGCTTCGTCACTAATCTTATTTTGTTCTGGCACTTTTAACACCCTCCTTTTAATTTTTATTTTCACTGCCTTTGTAAGTCTATGTGGTCTTACAAAACTGTGTTCGTGCTTATGATTATACACCCCTACAAATTCATTTGTAAATAGTGCTTTGTGATGTTTTTTGGCACTACATGTAGTGTTTGCTAAGTAAAAACCCCCACCATTTGGTGAGGGATAAAATCAGTGTTTACTAGAGGCCTTTGTTACGGCAGCCATATAGGCACGGATGTTTGGGAGTAGCTCCTCTCTTAAGCCCATTTTGGCACAAATTTGATTAGAATTTAAACCTTTGCGTGCCATTGCCCTAATTGTTCTGGCTTGCTTTTCGCTAATATTATCTACTGCTGTACGATCATTTGGCCTGCTTTTTCTTTCAGAATTAACGGGCTTAATTTTAACTAGATCAGTAGATGTTTTTGCATTGGGTGGAATTGTCGGCAGTACCATGCTAGGTTTACCAAATTTGTTTTTCCATAGCACAACCTTATATAACGACTCAACCGCTATAGGGTTAAGGCAGTAGTTACCCATTGCATCTACCACCAAAACTTCATTACGGCGCATTAACAGTGCTGTTTCTACCAACCAAGTCTGCAATGGAATCAAATCTCCGCTACATTCAAAAGTAACAAAATAACAGTTTTGAAAAAAGCTTTGGTTTGCAGAATACGACATTAGCTGTACGTCACCAAAGCTCATATCGACATTTACATCTTGAAATTGTGGTCTTTTGTAGCTATCCGTAAATTCAATGATATCGCCAAAAGTGATTGGTTCTTCGCCTTGATACTCCACAAAATCTAACCATAGTTGCCTGTGCTCATTAAAAGCAGCCTGTATTTCGTCTTCTGTTATATAGCCCAATTCGTAACTACCTATTAGAACGTGGTGAAGGTAAGAATTGAGCCAGTACATGTGACGTAGCACCATATTTTTACAAAGATCTTCGGTAGCACTCTTTTGCCCAGCAAAATTTTCGACAGCGTAAGAATCGTACATTGTTTGAACAAGCCGCTCTACAGCGCTAGGTGCTAACCACATAAGTAGAATTAACGCCTTCACCCCTTCTTCTAGCATTGGCTTGTCTCGGCCCGCACTAGAGTAGGTCGCCATTACAGTGCTAGAATTTCGTCTAGCAAAGTGCAAAAGCTTACCCATAACAGGATCAATTCCGTTCATAAAAGACCCACAGATATCTAGATTGAGAACCGAAATTTGATGATTGGTGAACATATAACTTCTGATGTAATCAGCCAATTCACCATAATAAAGAGCAAAACCAAGATCGTCTTTTTGGTTTATGGCTTTTTGTCTTTGAAAAACATCGAGATCTCTTTCTACCGAAAATACTCTATAAGGCTCAATATCAAGCGCCTTGAGATGCGGTAATTCTCTAAAGTCTTCTCCTAGAAGCAAAAGAAAATTACTGTTCCTTAAGGTGTGAGGCGACATCACGCCCGGTAAATAGCACTCAAAGAAATATTTACGAGCAAAAGCCTTTCCGGCAGTTTCTCGCAAGTTCCGTCCTCCAATCGAGGTTCAAGGTACAACCCGACAGGTATTCTAACAATTATTAGCTTAATGGTCAAATAAATTAACTTATAAGTAAAAAGCCCTCCAAAAGGGAGAGCTTGGTAATGTAACTACTAGGCTAAAATCGTATCGGCAGTACCCTGGCGGGCACGACCAGACTTAATGGCCTGATTTAGACCGTCGGTAATTTCACGCACGCTGGCGTTTTTATGAGCAGAAGCTTTCCAGCTAAAGCGCTTGGCCATCTGAAAAGCTCTACGCAGGGATTCAACCCTGAAATCATCACCAATTACGCCACGGAACTCTGGGCTAGAAACCATCAGCATCAGCACGGCGTTAATGCCGCGTGCAGTAGATAGAATGTGCTCATCAGATCCCCACGCTGTAGGCCAGGTTTCCGAAGCCAACAAAATCATGTTACGAATAACCTCTACGCGCTTCTCAATCGAAAGAGAGAAAAGCGGTGAGTTTTTACCCATAACCGACTTCATACTCTGCCACAAACCATTGGCGTTAATACCTGCCACACGATGCTGATGTTCGTAGGGGCGCTTAACAGTCTCCTCGAGTACGATCATGCCCTTGAGAGGCGATCCAGTCTCAGAGTTAAGTACCAGAATAAGATTGTAGGCTTCTCTCTCGGCCTCACTACGCCACTCATCGAGTACATGACGCTGAGCAAGATCCAGTCGAGAATCGATTGGCTTGCGCATCTTCTGCTGTCGAAAGATCCTCAGTCGAGTAACCAGATCAAGACCCATGGTTGCAACAACGTTAAAGCTCCAGCGTTCCCGCTCTTCGGGCACAAGAAGCTCCGTCACTGCATACCAACGGTGCTGGCCATCGTCGATAGACAAAAATGCATCTTCACTAGGCACCAAGAATCCGTTAGAGATTTCCCAATTACCCTGCAAGTCGCCACAGATAGCATCAAGCATCATGGCGGCTTCGCCGTCAATCATCGCCTGAGCAATATCGAGAGCGTGCTTTTCATTGAGCTTACGGTTTACGCCGTCCGAGGACTCGCCAAACCTATCAACACGGGCAAGATTAATCAAATCATTAGCGCTCATTACAAAAGAATAGACCGGAATAGAACGTTGAGTAAGCAGATTGAACTTGAACCTCTGAACTTCTTCCTTACCCATTCGATCCTCCATCGAACTGTAGGGTACTACCTACCAAGACAAAGTGCGCATGGATGGTTTTACAAGCAGCTGAGTGAACGTGCTTTACCAGCCCACACCTGTCGTGGCGTCTTAGGAATGTTATCAGAATATCCTATATTTGTCAATTCACTTGGCAACCATAATATTAAGCATTACAATTATAAATATGAAGGATATCGCCAAAGCCCATACTCTCGATGAAATAATGCATGCTTGCGACCCCAATAATACCGATTCTACGGAGTCAAAAATTTGTCTTATCAACGAAGAAATTACTCAAGGCTTAAGCATAATCTCCCGTTACCCCAAAAAAATAACTATATTTGGATCGTCTCGTTTTACAGCCGAAAACCCCCTATACATAAAAGCTCGCGAATTAGCCTCGAGATTAGTAAAAGAGCTTAACTACACAATCCTTACCGGTGGCGGTCCGGGCATAATGGAAGCCGCCAACCGTGGCGCTCAAGAAGCCGGTGGACACTCTCTAGGGCTAAATATCCAATTGCCACACGAGCAAGCTGCTAATAAATACCAAACCGCCTCTATACCCTTTCATTACTTTTTTACTCGAAAGGTCGCGCTGGCTTTTTCGGCCCGAATGTATATATTTTTTCCGGGTGGTTTTGGTACATTAGACGAGTTTTATGAAATATTAACATTGGTTCAAAACCAAAAAATTCACCAAGTTCCGATTGTATGCGTTGGTGCTAAGTTTTGGGAGCCTATAGATATGGGCTTACACCGCTCGCAAATGCTGGCCGAAGACATGCAAACTATCGACCCCGAGGACACTAGCCTATATACCATCACCGATGACGTAGAGACTATTATGGCAATCGCTCGCAAAGCCCAAGCTAGGATTTAGTAAGTAAAAACCCTTATCAATTTTGATAAGGGTAAATTATTCTAGACTATCAATTAATTCATTAAACCAAACTGTTTCATCTTCTGCATCAAGAAGAGACTCAAATAAGATTACATCCTGCAGGTCAATTGGCGGTTTGTTTATTTGGCTAGGATGCAAATGTTCTGGATATTGATTCTTTTTGGTCCACTTGTCAACCGTGCCTTGAACTTCGACTCCAGCTGCTACCAATAGATCGATGGTGCGCGCCGATGCCGACTTTGAGACAGACAGGCCACATTCTGGACATACAAATTTGTAAATACCTTCGCCATTATCTAGACAAACTAGACTTACAACGATATCTTGAGTAGTAAATTCAACTTCGTTGCAGTTTGGGCACGAAGCTCTAATGCTACTCATTCCCACTCCTTTGGTCGAATTTTTTGCAAGGTGCGAATTGCCCACATTATATACTAGTTGTATTATATTTGCAAGCTTTAGCAGTATAAGTATTGAGTAGCAACTGCTCAGTTGCTATAATCAAATTCTTATACATAACTTATTTAGGAGGATGCCATAGAAGACCGCACACCGCTTGAAGCAATTCAGCACTTAATGCCCGAGATACGAGAGGCTCAAAATAATGTCAAAACCCTGCGTGAACAGCTCAAAGACGTAATGGAACAAAACGATGAATACAAGCGTTTAGCCGACGAAATAAAGGCCTTAAGCGAAAAACGTTTGGCTGCCAAAAAAGCTTTGCTCGATGATAAAGATTACCAAAAAGTCAGTGCCGATCTTGATGACGAAAGAATAAAGCTCAAGGATCTTCAAGAGATATTGAGTCACTACCTCATAAGTCACTATCGAGAAACTAATGCCACTCAAGTAACCGACGACTTGGGCGAAACTAGAGCTGTAGTACTAAGCGCCAAAATTGGCAAGCCCGAAGCTGCCAAATAGTTGACTATTTGACCTTATTATGATAATATAGCGAAGACTTTTTGCCCTATTTATTTGAGGGCTCAAAGAGCATGTCATCGACTCCAAGAAAGAGAGCAGAACATGAGTACCAGCAACAAAAGTGTATTGGGTACTGGTCCGTTTTTTGGTTGGTTTTGTCGTATGATTATTAAAATTTCGAGATACCCAATTATTTTGGCAGTGATTATTGGTCTGATTTGGCTCGATGTCTTTGTCGGTTCGGCTGCGCTTAATACCATTATTAAGACGCCAGTGCGAGCCGGTGGATACCGAGTAGAGCCCACTACAATTACTTTGGTAATGAGTATCGTAATGTCTGGTATTCAGACTTTTATTGGCGTAATTTGGATTGCCAATAAAGAGATGCCCGAGGTACAGCGTAGGCTTGCCACTATGGTATTTGCTCTATTCTTTACTATCGACGCCCTTTTTGATGGATCGATTGTACTCAAGTGGCTACCAGGTGAAAAGCCAATTAATCTTTTTCCGCACGAGTTTAGTATTCAGTGGCTTGTGCTGTGGCTTACGGTAGTGATGTTTTGCTCGTTTAACGATCTAGTGCTGATTCATGGCATTAAGGCAATTTCGCCCGATGAGGATTGGGAGCCAAGACCAATTGCCTTCGTTCGCAACAAGTTCTCGCGTAGCGACAATAGTGTTGATCCAGCCCTAGCATTGCCAATGCAGACTGATTGATATGTCTGAAAATCGAAGTTCTTCGTCTAGCAATAGCAATATGAAGTTACTAAGATATGTATTGCCTATTCTGCTTATTCTTTTTGCTGTCTCGCGCTTCACTAATGGCGTTCAGGTCTCCGAGGCCGAACCACGTAGACATTCTGACGCCAATCCTGAGGCTGTAGCCGAACCAAATGTACCGCCTTCTGGCGATACGTCTAGCGATGGCACCTGTAGCAACGCTACTTCTGGTGCACCAGATTGGAGCACCGAAGATTACTGCCTTAATGGTCTTACAGCTGAGATGCAATCTAAGTTTGAGAATATTCGTACTCAATTTGAGCAGGCTACCAATGACGGTACAAGGCTATACATTACTAGTAGTTATCGTAGCATTGCCTCTCAAGCTCAGATTTATCGGCATTGTCGATCTATCGAGCAGATTCAGAGCAAGGCTCATGAGCTCGAGTTTGAGTATAATAGACCGGATCTAGCAACAACGCTACAGGCTGTTGGGCGAGTTCCTGACGAACCCCATTGCCAGCAATATACTCAAGCCGGACCCGGCGAGAGTGCTCACAATTATGGCTTGGCTTTTGATGCTTGGCCCGTTAAGAACGGCCAAATTATAGACGATATTCATTACTGGCAAATTTATGGCCAAATAGTACGCAGTAATGGTTTAACTTGGGGTGGATGTTTTGGAGATGACAGTTGTCGAAACGGCTGGGACAAGTCTCACGCTCAAGCCAACGGCTTTAGTGGTAGTAGGTCTGTGTCAGACAATCGACCGCTGTTTCAGCCTAGCGGCACTACGGTGTCGCCCACGGCTGTAGCCGATCAGTTCAATTTGCAGCTTTTAGACTTTATGGATGCTATTGCTTACAACGAATCTGATACTGCAGGTGGATACGAAGCCCATAATGACACCACTGGCGCTCACGGCCGTTGGCAAGTTATGCCAGACAACTGGCCAAACTGGGCTCAAGAAGCTGGCCTACCAGCTGATGCCGAACAATCGCCAGACAACCAAAATAGAGTTGTTGCCCACAAGATGACTGAGTACTACTCCAGATTTGGTAATTGGCACGATGTAGCTGTTGCGTGGTTTGCCGGACCCGGTGCCGTGGGAGACCCCCGCGCCCTTGGTCGATCAGACGGAATTTCTACTGTAGAGCATTATGTAGAGAGAGCTCTAGAACACATGAATTCTAACTAATTTTATACCCCTTCAAATTGAAGGGGTTTTTATATTGAAATAGTAGTAATAATCTGTTATCATAACTAAGATATGAAAACTAAAATTCATCCAGAATATAAGAAAACCAAAGTTACTTGTGCCGGTTGCGGTACGAGCTTTGAGTCGTATTCTACTGTAAGCGAAATGAATGTTGATGTTTGCAGCAATTGTCACCCATTCTATACTGGCAAACAAAAATTAGTTGACACCGCTGGTAGAGTTGATCGATTTAGAGCCAAAACTGCTGCCGCCGAAGCCAAAAAAGAAGCCTTGTCGAAAAAAGCTCAAAAAGCTATTAAAAAATCTAAGTCTACTAAAGAGTCAACCAAAGTTGACACCAAAGCAGCCCTTAAGAAGCTCAAAACCGACGATAAATAACTAAAATACTGTTTTTTAATTGATATTTTTGCCTACATGGTAGCAACAAAAGTATAATAGAAACAGTATTTTTTATTAAGTAAACAACTATGGATTACACTGAAAAAATCAACAATTTAACAACCGAGCTTCGTAAGGTAGAAGAAGAACTATCTCAACCCGAGGTATATACTAGCCCCAATGCTGGTGCTTTGGTAAACAAACAAAGAGATTTACAAGAAAAGATCGATCTATTTAGTAGAATCCAAAAACTCGAGCAAGAAATTGAAGACGCTAAAACAATGCTCAATGATAACGAAATGAAAGAACTAGCTACCGAGACCATTAGTGAGCTTGAGCCACAGCTGACTAAACTACAAGCCGAGGCTCAAAAAGCCCTATTGCCCACTGACCCCAATGATAGCAAAAACGCCATCGTAGAGATTAGGGCTGGAGCTGGTGGCGACGAATCAAGCCTGTTTGCAGCAGAGCTACTTAGAATGTATATGCGCTATGCCGAAACCCATAGCCTCAAAGTTGAGCTATTAAGCGAGAGTGCAAATGCCAATGGAGGCTATAAAGAAGTTATTATTACTGTAAGCGGAGCAAATGCTTATGGTAAGCTCAAATATGAAAGTGGCGTACATAGGGTGCAGCGCATACCAGCTACTGAGAGCGCTGGCCGTATTCATACCAGCACAGCAACCGTGGCCGTACTACCCGAGGCCGAAGAAGCCGACATAGAGATTAACCCAGCCGAACTACGAATAGATGTCTTTCGTAGTGGAGGCCATGGTGGGCAGAGTGTAAACACCACCGACAGCGCAGTGCGCATCACTCACATACCTACCGGCATAGTGGCTACCTGCCAAGACGAAAAATCTCAGCTCAAAAATAAGCTCAAGGCCATGAACGTTTTACGCTCTCGCCTGCTCGATCTTAGAGCTCAAAAAGAAGCCGAAGAACTCGGCCAAAATCGTCGATCACAAATTGGTACTGGTGATAGATCTGAAAAAATAAGAACATACAATTTTCCTCAAGATCGTATTACAGACCATAGAATTGGTTTTACAACTCATGGCATTGCCAAAGTGTTAGATGGCGATCTCGACAAATTATTCAATGCCTTGCAAGACGCCGATATAGCCAAGGCCCTTCAAGATAATGACAATAGCTAATCAAATATCTCAAGCTAGCAAGCGATTAAAAAACGCGGGCATTCATTCGGCTCAATTAGATGCTCAACTTTTAATGGCTTATTTGCTTGCTAAGCCCAAAGAATATCTTATTGCTCATGTCGAACAAGAGTTGAGCCCCAAGCAAGTTAATCGCTTTAATGAACTAATTGAGCGAAGACTCCAAAGAGAACCAGTTTGTTACATTACCAACAAATTAGAATTTTATGGCCTTGAGTTTTATATAGACAATAGAGTCTTATCCCCTAGAGTCGAGACCGAAACCATCGTAGAACAAGTAATAAAAATGGCGCCTCGTAATAGCACCCTAATTGACATCGGTACTGGCTCTGGGGCTATCGCAGTTGCAATAGCCAAATACCGACCAGACATAAGTATAACTGCTACCGAGATATCAGCCGATGCACTAAAGGTTGCTCATAGAAATGCTGAGCAGTTATTAACGCCTAATTCAATTGAGTTTGTAGAGTCTGATCTATTCTCAAAGATACAAAATAAATACGACGTAGTAGTCACAAATTTGCCCTACGTATCACTAGACTATAAAGGCAAAATGAAACCAGAGGTGCAAAACGAACCAGCCATTGCGCTGTTTGGTGGTAAAGGCGACGGGCTAGAACTGTATAGAAAGTTTTATGAGCAATTGCCAAAACATATTAAATCTAATGCGCTGGTTTATCATGAGTCTGACCCTTGGCAACATCAAAGCTTAAAAGACTTGGCTGAGTCTATTGGCTTAAAAGCTATATTTGAAGATTATTTTATTTTGGGTTTTCAAAACCAATAAGCGTAGTGCTAAAACTAGGTTTTTTGGCCAAGTTTAACTTTGACAGTTTGTTCTTTGCCGTCTCTTACAAAAGTAACTGTTACAGTGTCGCCCGGATTATATGAAGCTATTACGCTACTTAAGTTGTTGTCTTCGGTAAGTTCAGTATTATCAATTTTTATTATCACATCACCAGTTTTTAGACCCGCTGATTGCGCAGGGCTATCTTGATTAGCGCCGGTATTAGAAATATAAGCGCCTTTGTCGACTTTAATATTATTTTCTTGAGCGAGCTCTGAGTTTAACATTACATAGGCTACGCCTAGATAGGCACGTTTGATTTGTTGACCTTTTTCGACTGTCTCAATATCTCGCTTGGCTTCATTAATAGGTATGGCAAAACCAATATTTTCTGAGCCTTGGCCGGCTACTGCAGTGTTAATACCAATTACTTGACCGTCAATATTCACCAGCGGGCCACCAGAGTTGCCGGGGTTAATTGCAGCGTCAGTTTGAAATAGATTTTGCAATTTCTCGGCCGAATCTCCAGATGCAGCTGTTACCGGACGGCCTTTGCCCGAGATAACCCCAGTAGTTACGGTGTTTTGAAACTCGCCTAAGGCATTGCCAATAGCTACAACAAAAGAGCCAATCTCTACCTTGCTACTATCTCCTAGCTCTGCTGGCTTAAGACCACTGGCATCTACCTTTATAAACGCAATGTCGTTACTTGGATCGGTAGCAACCACCTTGGCATCTTTGTATTGTTTTTGATCTGAAGTAGTGACTACAAAAGCACTTCCGCCTTCTACTACGTGCTTATTGGTAAGTATTAATCCGTTTGCACTTAAGACTATTCCTGTACCGGCTGCTTGTTGCTGGGTAGCTCTACCAAATACATCTTGGCCAGAGCTTGAGCTCGTAATACTCACGACACTTGGGCCAACTTTTTTGGCGATATCTATAGTGGCATTTTGTTCACTCACTACCACATTTTTGCTTTGTGTATTGGCTATACGAGAGTTTGGTAGTTTTGCCGAGACCCACCCATAAGCAGCCGCTCCAACAAACCCAGCCACCAGACAAGCAAGCACTACAAAGACTAAGCTAAGACTTTTTTGAGATTGATTTTCTATTTGATTGTTTGAATTTTCTTTTTGTGGCATATTCTAAATTTTAAATCGCTACCGACCATTTACTTAAAAACATTAACGCAATAAAAATCGCCGTTGTGACACCAATATACTCAAATAGTAAGGCTCTTTTGAGAGTTTGGTTTTTATAATGAAAGTACAAGCCACCAAAACCGTAAGCTAGTGCTCCTACCACCAAAGCAGCTTGGCTTAATAAAAAGGCAGTGCTCGGAATATGATAAAGATTAATCCATCGAGTACTAATCCAGAATATTTCTATAACAATAAGCGCCCAAACTACGGCTATCATATACGGCTTGTTAGTAAAGCCCACTAGCCAACTTAGAGCCAAGAAAAACATTATTAGCCAAAGACTTAGCATAACTAGTACTGTTGGCCAGTGCCAGTAAGCTAAAGCGATACTCGCAAGAGTAGTACTAATTACGATCAGAATCGCTTGTAATATGTTGTCGACAATTACTCGGGGCTGGGTGCGAATCTCTTGAATCATCATTATGCCATAACCTGCTCCCACCAAAACGCAAAACAAACTAAACCAAACTATATTTAATAAGAAAATAGCGTGCAAACTAAATAAATAACCATATAGAATAAGTAGCCACAAACTAGGTTTGATCATGCGTGCAAACACATGCGATCTTTTATGATTTACCAACAATCGGCCTAGTAAGAAGTAATTTAGTACCAAAACAATTGGTAATAATAATATTTGATAAGGCGAATAGTACATAAGTGCAATAGCAATAAGCGTAATAATACCACTCGCCGCCGCAATTAAGCGTTGGTCGTGGGTTAGTATTTCTATTCGTTTGAGTTGATCGCGAAGTTTAATAATCTGCTCCTAAGATAACTGTTATATCGGCAGTAGGACTAGGCGCTTCGGCGCTATTAGTCTCGGCCACTGCGTTGAGTCTTTTTTGTAAGTATTGAATTGTGTAAGGCTTTTTACCGCCGGTGTTGTCTATTATTCTGGTTTTTTTGGCAACTGTCGGCAAAGCCACTGAAGATACTACGTTATAATTATAACTTTTAAGAAGCTCGCTAGCCAGAGCGGTCTGCGATTTGTTGCCAGTAGCGTTTTGTAGCTCAATTGTAGCGGCTTCTTGTTTGATATAACCATCCACAAAAATACTACGTACGTAGGCCTGTATGGCTTTGTAAGATCCAATCCCCTCGGCGGGTACCACCACGCTTTCATTACCAATACTATCATTTACTACCAAATGGTTGGTTTCATTATCTAAAACCTTTGTGGTTATTTTTTGCGGATCGGTTGCTTTAGCAATTTCGGCCAAGCGTTGTATTTCGCGAGGTTGCAAATCGGTGCGAATATTATTAGAAACTATACCAATAAGGTCGGTTATTTTAGCAGGATTCATCAAAATATTTTGCTGCATAGCTTTTTGACGTAGCGCAACTAGTACGTCTTGCTGGCGTTGGGCTCTACCATAATCATCGCCACAGTCACCCTTGCGACAACGCGAATATTTGAGTGCAGCGCTTCCGTTTAAGTGTTGCTGCCCAGCCATTAGACTAAATCCACACACCAAATCCTCTTGCTTACTACATGGGTACTCTGGGTCAACTAAGTCTTTTTTGACCGTCACATCTATTCCTCCTACAACATCTACAGCTTGTTTTAGAGCAGTAAAATCAGCACGAACATAATAATGAATTGGTATGCCCAACACTTGCGATACGGTTTTTTTGGCTAATTCGGGGCCACCGCCTTCTTTTTCTTGTTCACCAAAAGCATGGGCGGCATTAATCTTGGCATAACCTTCTCCATCAATACTTACATATAAATCTCGTGGAATACTTAGCATAGCCACATCATGAGTTTTGGGGTCATAGCTTGCCACAATAATAGTATCGCTGAGTTTCTCACCACTATGACCTTTGTCGCCTACGCCAAGCAGTAATATATTTACCCTACCATCACCTTCGCCATTGAGTTTTTCGGGTGTCACGTTTTCGGTTTTGAGGCCTTCTGCAGCTACTCCACTATTTTTTTGAATCACCTTGCCTAGCTTTTTGTAGGTATTATAGGCATAGGCACTACTGGCAATTACTAGTATTAACATTACAGCAAGTACAATCTTGAGCCAGAGTTTTTTATAGAAAGGTTTTTTTACTTTTTGGTCTAAACTATAAGTTGGCGATATTGCATCGTCGTTTGATTTTTTTAGTCTCATTAGCTCTATTATAACTACAAACAATACAATTAAAAATGCTTTTGATAAACCACCAAAGAGTCTATAATAGTACTAATGAGCGAATCTGAACTAGAGCCAGGCAAAAAAATTACTCCGCAAACCGAGCAGGAGCGAATTGAGGCAGAACAAAAACTATTGCAACAGCAACAGTCTCACGAGGCTTACAATAAAGACCTTCAAGAACTAAATGCTCCAGACAGTACTGGTGACTACGAAGAAGAACCCGAGAAAAAACGTTCTATCATCAAAGAATTACTTATATGGGTAGGAGTAACCGTTGGAATAGTTTTAATTATTCAAAACTTTATATTCTTGCCTTTTTATGTATCGGGCAGCAGTATGGAGCCAGATTTTCACAACGACGATTATCTTATAACTTCTAAGATTCCTATTACTATGTTTGATATAACCAAACTTTTTGGGCAAAAAAATATGGATATTCATAGAGGTGATGTACTTATTTTTAGACCACCGGGCGCACCCGATACTTTCTTTATTAAACGCGCTATTGCTTTGCCTGGTGAGAGAATTACAGTCAAAGATGGTGTAGTTACTATCTACAATCAGCAACACCCCGATGGGTTTGTGTTAAACGAAAAGTATATTGACCCGCAATATAAAACCGAAGGCGATATTGACCAAGTTGTAGAAGAAGGCAAAGTCTTTGTTATGGGCGACAACCGTAGCCCCGATGGTAGTTATGACAGTCGTGCTTGGGGGCAACTGCCTCAGCAAAACATTGCTGGTTTTGGTGCCTTTAGATTATTACCAATAAATAGTTTTATGTTTATTGGTCGCCCCGAATATCCTAGTAGTTAAATAGCTACTTTTATTAATGCTTTAACGTAATTTACGTTTTCTTATTTTTGTCACTGCCAATGTGGCTATACCTATGGCACCCAGTGCAATAAGTACTGATGCAATTATTATAAGCGGTTTGTTATTCTGAGCTTGGCCAGTGTTGGCTATAGAGCTAGAACCTCCAGATGGCGTAGATGCTGGCACTAAAGTAGCTTGCAGATTAGCCGCAAACTCACTGGAGTGACCAAAACCATCGCTAGAGTTATCGGTCATGGTAGTAGTAGCAGTGATGTATTTAGAGCCGTCTACACCGGCAGGCAGGGTAATGGTGGCTTGGCGGCCAGTTACGTCACCGCTAACCGTATCACTGCCTAAGTAAGTTTGGCCTTGGCCATTTCCAGATGGATCGGCACTGTCGTTGGCAAAGAACTCTACTCTATACCCGGTTGCTCCAGCCTCAGCATCGTTGATGTCTAGATTGTAAGTAACAGTGGCCGTACCGTTGGTGGAGGTAATAGATTGTATTACGGGGAAATTCATTAGATGGTTAGATAGTTCATCGGTATCACCGGCATCGTTTGGAGTAACTCCCGCATCCGTAAAAGTTGTACCATTCACAGTTGAGCCGAGTAGATCTATTCCAAGATTAGAGGGAGCGGAACCGCCAGTATTATCATAGATACTGTTACCCAGAATAGAGTTGTTGAGCGCCTCAAAACTCGAGAAGTTACTTACGCCTACACCAGAACTATTGCCAGCAATAAGGTTCCCTTCACCCGAATTAGCACCACCTACCAAATTATTCTGAGCATCAAAAACAAAAATAACAGCGTTCTTTGTAGAGCCAAATCCGGCGCGTACCGCACCAGTAGCATCAGTACCAATATAGTTACCCTGAATTTTATTACCATTTGAAGGACCACCCCCAAAAGCAGTGCCGCCAATCACCTGGATTTCTGCAATAGAAGGGCCCGATATTACATTACGTGCAGCTTGTGTACTACCTCCAATAATATTGTTCGATCCACCAAAAATACCTATATTCGCCCCACTAGTGGCATTAGCCAACACGCCATCACCGTTAGCATTTAGGCCAATGTAGTTACCCTGCACAATTGCATCCCCGCCAAGAGCTATGCCACTAGAAGTGCTACCAGAGATAATATTGCGCGAGCCGGCTGTAGTGCCACCCACAATATTGCCGCTGCCACCAGAGATACCAACCCCTATATTATTACCGATTGCTGATGTGCCGGTAGTATCGGTGCCGATGTAATTACCTAAGATAACATTATTGTCTGTGCCCGAGTCTTCGGTGTTTACCCCTTTGACTGAGTTACCAGAGATAATATTACGCGATCCGGCTGTAGTACCACCAATAGTATTACTCTCAGAGCTATGCGTAATAGCTACCCCATCGCTAGCGTTAGAAATTGCAGTCGCTCCGCTTACATCTACACCAACGAAGTTACCTTCTACTATATTTGAATCTGAATTAAATAATATGCCTATACCATCTCCACCGTTTCCAGAAATAAGATTACAAGAACCCGTACAGTTTCCACCGAGAGCAACACCACTTGTGCCTCCAATAGTATTACTGTCTGATTCTTGAAGATGAATGCCATCTGTAGTATTCCCAATATTATTAGTGCCCCCTACGTCTGTACCAATATAGTTACCTGCTACAGTGTTATTATGACTACTATCACTTAAATATACTCCGCTCTGACCATTGCCAGAGATTATGTTTCTAGATTCAGCATTAGCTCCTCCTACCGAATTGCTGTATGCACCGCTACCAACCTCAACGCCATCACTAGTGTTTCCTAGATTTATAGCTCCATTTACGTCAGTACCAATATAGTTACCCTCAACTATTGTTCCGGTAACATTGGCGCCCGTAAGGCTCACTCCATCAGAACTGTTGCCAGATATGACATTACATGCACCCGTACACGGCCCATCAACTGTAATATCGACAGTTCCACCGATAGTAGTTGAGCTACTAAAACCATCTACTAAAACGCCATAGGCTGTATTAGTCTGTGCAGCAATACCAGTGTATCTTGTACCTATATAATTACCAGATATAGTATTCGAACTTGCTGAGCTAATGTACACACCATTGTTGTTACCAGATATCACATTTTTAGAGGTTGCAGCAGTCCCTCCTACTAAGTTTTCGTCTGCCGAACTAAAAATACTTACACCATTACTACTATTGCCTATAGAAATAGCGCTGCCATCAGCTTTTAGACCAATATAATTACCAAGTACAGTATTACTAGTACTACCCGGATCACCAATAGTTACACCATCATTATTGTTGCCCGATATCACATTGCGATCGGCTGCCGAGATACCTCCGACAGCATTGTTATGAGAACTAGTATTTATATATACTCCATTGCTTGTATTGCCAGCATCTACAGTACCTGCTGTGTCAGTACCTATGTAATTACCGACTATTCTAATATTAGAATTTAGCGACAATTCTATACCATTTAAAGCAAAATTATTTATTACCAACCCACTAACAACACTAAGGTCAGACCCACCCACAAACGTTAGCCCATTTGCTGTGCCAGCACTCGTGCCATCTAATTCTATAGTGAGTGTTCCATTAAAAGGATTAGGACTAACTGCAGTGTTGGGTGTAGCACCGCCGGGCGAGCCAGTATAGCCGTTTATTTCTACTGGGTCGGTAATGTCTGGTAAAGCCGAAGTTGGCTGAATAGTCATAGCCGCATTAAAGACAATTACATCTGCCCCCGGGTTGGCGTTGGCGTCGATAATAGCTTGGCGTAATGAGCCAACACCAGAGTCGGCATTGGTGGTAACAGTATAAGTTGTAGCAGCCCTAGCCGGTTTGGCTGGGTGTATTTTGATACCAAAAGCAATGCTAGCCAATCCAAGAGTAATAATTAGCAAAAGTATGACTGATTGGATTCGATTATTTAATCTATACATGCAAAATAGTTATGCATATATTGTATCATAAGAAAGATAAAAATTTTACAAAACTTACTGAGATAAAAATAAATTACACTTGCGGGTCTTGGCCAGTAATACTTTTATAAATTCTAGCAAGCTCTTCGTCGGAGTAATATTCTATTTGCACTTTTCCGCCTTTGGCCGACTTTTGCAAACTTACCTTGGTACCCAAAAACTTACCAAGGTCGGTAATAATTTTGCGTTGTGGCGCCTCGGCAGCGGCAACTTTGCGTTTTTTGATCTCTACTCCGCCTTTAAACTCTCGCACCAAATTCTCGGCATGGCGAACTGTAAGATTGTGCTTAATAATATAGTTCAAAAACTGATCCTGTCGCACCGGGTCTACAAGAGCAAGTAAACACCTAGCGTGACCCTCGGTAATAACGCCGTCATTGAGAGCAGTTTTGCCTTTTTGGGTGAGCTTAAGCAGACGCATAATATTTGCTACAGTCGATTGAGCCTTGCCCACAGCTTTGCTTATTTCGGCTTGGCTCATATTGAACTGATCTTCTAGCCTTGCATAGGCTGCAGCTTGCTCAAGAGGTCTTAAATTTTCGCGTTGCACGTTTTCTATTAGAGCTACCTCTAGCTTTTGTTGCTCAGAAAAACTACGCACTATTGCCGGTACAGTTTTGAGCCCAGCCAGCTTGGCGGCACGCAAGCGTCGCTCGCCTGCTACAAGCTTATAGCTCATATCACTTTCTTTGGTAAGTATAAGAGGTTGTAACACGCCGTGCTGTTTAATGCTTTCTGAGAGCTGTTGGAGCTCGGTTTCTTCAAACTCCGAACGTGGTTGATAGGGGTTGGTATCTATAGCATCGACAGAAATCTCAGAAGTATTCTTTTCGCTAGCTCTAACTTCTTGAGGTAAGCTATCGGCCACTAGCTCATCGAGCTGAGAAATATCTGTAGGTATAAGTTCATCTAGACCTTTACCCAATCGATTATTGGTTGGTGTGTTCGACACGTTTTACTATCTCCTTGGTAAGTTTTTTGTAAGCAAATGCCCCCTTGCAAAATCTGTCGTAGGCATATATAGGTTTGCCGTGCGAGGGCGCCTCTGCCAATCGTATATTGCGTGGCACAGTAGTGTCAAATAACATTTTGTCAAAATGCTTGTTGAGTTCGGCCATAACTGCACTACTTAGGCTCATGCGACCATCATACATAGTAGCTACAACACCCAAGAGTTTGAGGTTGGGGTTAAGCGCAGAGCGCACACGCTTAACGGTATTTAAAAGTTGGCTTAAGCCCTCTAGCGCATAGAACTCAACTTGGGTTGGTATAAGTAAGTAATTGGCAGCCACTAAGCCATTGAGCGTAAGCAGGCCAAGTGATGGCGGGCAGTCTATAAGTATATAGTCGTAGTTTAGTGGCTCGATTATTTTTTTGAGCACAAATTCTCTAGATGGCACGCGTGTAAGACTAAGCTCGGCACCAGCCAAATTGTTGTTGGCAGCTACAAGATCTAACTTATTGTATGGCGTGTGAATAATCGCCGAGCCAATTTCTTGCGAGCCCGAGATTACCTCGTACAAGCTAGTTTCGACCTGAGATTTAGAGTAGCCCAAACCACTCGAGCTATTACCTTGTGGGTCGAGATCTACAAGCAAAACAGACCGGCCCATTTTGGCCAAATAGGCTGCAATATTGATAGCCGAGGTAGTTTTACCTACACCGCCTTTTTGGTTAGCTAGAGCGATTATACGACTCAATGCTACTACTCACCCTCCAAATTAAACATATGTATTATTAATAGAGTTTATCATATCGCTAATTTCTATTCAATAAATACGAACAATATACGTACATATTCATTTATACTCAATAAACCTGTAGTATTTCTTTACAAACCAAGTAAAATTTGCTATTATAGTCTTTTGTAAATAACAAACATTATGCAAGCAGTAATCGAAACCGGATCACACCAATATATCGTAGAAAAAGGCCAAACTCTAGAGGTTGAGCTTTTGCCTACTCAAAAAAGCAAAGTAGAGTTTAAACCTCTACTTATAATCGATGGCGACAACGTAAAAGTTGGCAAACCAGAAGTAGCTGGCGCTCTTGTTACAGCCGAGATTAGCGCCGAGCCAGTTAAGGGCGATAAAGTAACTATTTTGCACTACAAGGCCAAAAAGCGCCAAAGTGTAAAGACTGGTCATCGCCAAAAGTACTCACAAATAACTATTACAAATATAAAAGCCTAAATTAATAAAACCACCTAGTAAGGTGGTTTTTTACTTTAGTACATTATTTAACTTGCATAGTCTAAGTGATTAGCAATAAATACTATACTTGGCCAGCATGTTTGAAAGTAACTATATACGTATTTAGCCTGCTCTTCTGCTTCTTGTTGTGTCTTACAATAGTTACTTACATATCCGTCGTACGAAGACCCAAGCTCAGTAAGCGACCAAGGTCTATTAAACACCCTTTGTCCTTCAAAAGTATCATTTGTATTCCAGATACTAACTCGCCAAAACCATTTATCTCCAGCGAGCGTTGTTGGCACTACAAGCTTGTATATCTGTAAGGGTGGATTTTCAGGATCAATATAATATGTTTTAAGAGCTCTTCTTGTTGCCCAATAAAGTCTCAGCTTCGTAATAAGATGCATTCAAGACTCCCCTTCTCATAGAGGCAACTGAACGAAACTATTCTAGCAGATGTTAATATTCAAATCAATCACATGCTCTCAATATAATGTTCGGCCTCGAGTGCAGCCTTACAGCCCTCACCTGCAGCAGTGATAGCTTGGCGATAACGGCTATCAGCTACATCGCCGGCCGCAAACACGCCGGCTAATTTAGTAGTAGTATCGGGTTTGGTCTTAATATACTTTTTATCATCGAGCTCTAATACGCCTTCAAAAAGCTTAGTAGCTGGAGTGTGTCCAATAGCCACAAATAAACCGCCACATGTAAATTCTCTTGCCTCACCAGTCTGGGTGTCTTTAAGTGTAACCCCCTCTACAAAATCTTTACCCAAAACATCAATAACTTCGGCATTAAATATAATGTCGATTTTGGGGTTTTGCTTAACCCTATCTTGCATAATCTTGCTGGCTCTAAACTCATCTCTACGGTGCACAATTGTAACTTTATTGGCAAACTTAGCAAGAGTAAGGGCTTCTTCCATGGCGCTATCACCACCACCGGTTACTACCACTTCTTTGCCGGTAAAGAAGAATCCATCGCAAGTGGCGCAAGCTGAGATGCCTTTGCCCATTAATCTCTGCTCGTTTTTTAGCCCGAGCCAATTAGCGCTTGCACCAGTAGCAATGATTACGGTTTTAGATTCATACTCGTCGTTGCCCACCCAAACTTTTTTGGTTTTGCCGGCAAGGTCTATCTTGGTAACAAAATCGGCTCTAAACTCGGTGCCAAAATGCAAAGCTTGGGCTTTCATTTCTTCCATGAGCTCTGGCCCCAATATGCCTTTTCTAAATCCCGGAAAATTTTCTACCTCTGAGGTAAGTAAAAGCTGACCACCTGGAGTATCACCAGCTAGCATGATTGTTTTGAGATTTGCTCTGGCAGTATAGATAGCTGCCGTGTAACCAGCTGGGCCCGCTCCAATAATTATAACGTCGTAAATTTTGCTATTTTTTGCCATAGACAAATATTATATCAAAGTTTTGAGCTTAGTTGGGTGTGATATAATAAAGACATAAATAAAGGAGGCATTTATGGTTGGATTTGTAACAAATATCGAAAAGGATACATTAGAAAATAATAATTTTCGCAAGGTATTATATACTGGCAAAAACATGCAGTTAGTAGTAATGAGCCTAGAAGTAGGCGAAGAAATTGGGCTCGAAACTCACCCAGAGCACGATCAGTTTATTCGTATCGACGAAGGTAGTGCCAAAGCTATTTTAAATGGCGAAGAATCTGAAATGAGCGATGGAAGTTGTGTAGTTATACCAGCTGGAGTAGAACACAATATCGTAAATACAGGTGAAGGCAAGCTCAAACTCTACACCATTTACTCACCACCAGAGCACCCCGACGGCACTGTACATGCTACCAAGGCCGATGCCATGGCCGCTCACCACGATTAGTATAAATAAAATTTTAGTAGTAAAAGATTGTACTAATAAGTAGTAGCTATTTTGTTACAATAAATAACACATGCAAAAACTCTCTACCCAACAAGCTGAGGCACTCAGCACAATAGGCGCATGGCTAAAATCTAAAGATCAGCCATATTTAACGCTAGGCGGTTATGCCGGCACTGGCAAAACAACGCTTATTGCAGCACTGCGTGAGTTGCTTGCTAATAATCGACCCGGCATGCGCTTGGCGTTTGTGGCTTATACTGGCAAAGCCACCCAAGTCTTAAAAAAGCATTTACGCTCGCAAAAAGCCGTAAAAAGCATCGACACTATATCAACTATTCATGGGCTTATATACTACTCAAACTCCAAAAAAGACCAGCCGGTGAGTTGGCGTAAACGCGAATCACTTAAGTACGATCTAATTATAGCCGATGAAGCCAGTATGATTGGCCAAGATATTTGGCAGGATCTACTAAGCTATAATATACCTATTTTGGCCGTTGGTGATCATGGGCAATTACCACCAATAGGCTCAGATTTTAATCTGATGGCAGAGCCCCAAATAAAGTTGGAGCAAATATTTCGTCAATCGGCAACTAGCCCAATAATAAAAATTGCCACCAATGCTCGTATAAACGGCGAGGTATTAGTGGGCGACTACTCGCCAATTGTAAAAAAAATGCAAAAGTCCAATATTGAAACTGGCGAAATTGTAGAGGAGATATTACGTCGTCACAACGACGAAAGTTTGGTGCTCTGTGGCTACAACCACACTCGCCAAAAACTCAATAGCTATATAAGAGAATTAAAAGAGTTTGAGTCGCCAGACCCCATGGCCGGTGATGTAATTGTATGCTTACGCAATAGTCGTGAGAGTGGGCTTAGCAATGGACAAGTAGGTGTTATTAAGTTTATTGGCGAAGCCGATGATGACACTAAAAAACAATGGTGGTATTTGCAAGCCGACTTTGACGGGACAAGTTTTGAGGGCTATGCCCCGCGTGAACAATTTGGCGCGCTTACTACAATGTCGCGCCTACCTAAGCGCAAAAAGACAGACTTGATTGGTTTGTTTGATTTTGGCTATGCCCTTACTGTACATAAGGCTCAGGGTTCACAAGCCCAGCGAGTATTATTATTTGAAGAAAGATTTTCGCAAATGAGCGACGATGACTGGCGCCGTTGGCTCTATACCGCCGTTACGCGAGCCGAAGAAGAGCTATATATTGTTGGTAATTAAAAAAAAGCCTACCTATTATTGGTAAGCTTATACGTTTATTTGACAACAATTAATTCTGGTTTCCATGTAAAATATCCGTTGCCATGACTACCGGTATGGCCAGCTTGTAAGATGCAGTGTGCCGTAAATGGTTCTATCTTACCACCATCACGATCAAATACGTGTGTACTTCTACAAGTGCGTAGATGTAAAATTGCTTTAATTTCACTTTCTTTTACCAATACCCATGCCTCTTGGCTATCTAACAAAAGTCTTTGTTCGGCTCTTTTTATAAGTGCACTTCGCGGATCATCTGGCGGAAACAAATATATAACGTTTTCAAAAGGTCCAGTTGGCCAAGGGGTTTTTGCAAGGCTCCAATTGGTCGGTTTTAAGTCTGGGCTATCACTACCAGTATTATCCCACACTTGAGTTGCTTCGCTAGAAGTCATAGTCTGCCTTTCGGTTGATTTGTAGCGGCTAAGATACTTTAAACTAGTTTTATATAAGATGCAAGCTTAAGTATTTAATGTAAAAATTATTTTCGCTTGCGCTTGTTGGGGTCGAGTTCGCGTTTGCGAAGTCGCAGTGATTTGGGCGTAACCTCTAATAGCTCATCGTCTTCAATGAAATCTATACATTCTTCTAAGCTCATTTTGACTGGTGGCATTAGTTGTACAATACCATCGCTAGAGCTAGTTCGCATGTTGGTAAGCTGTTTGCCTTTGCAAACATTAATCTCCATATCTTCGCTACGGTTGTTTAGGCCAATTATTTGACCGGCATATACTTTTATACCTGGCTCTACAAAACAAACCCCGCGTTCTTCAACTTTTTGTAGTGAGTATGCAGTAGTTGTGCCAGTCTCAAAAGCTATAAGTGCACCGTTGCGTAGTTGCTTGAGCGCACCACCCTGTTCTTGATAGCCAATCATAAGACTATTAATTACTGCAGCGCCTTTAGTGTTGGTCATAAGCACACTACGTAAACCAAGCAAAGCTCGAGTAGGTAGTTCGTAAACCAACTTAGACACACCCTTACTAGTACTGAACTGTTCTTTTAGTTCGGCGCGGCGAGTACCGAGCTCCATCTGCACAGCACCGACATGTTCCGGAGGCACCTCAATGCTCAGCTCTTCTATTGGCTCCATTGTTTTACCGTCTTCTTGTTTGGTAACAACTTGCGGTCGTCCAACTTCTATCTCAAACCCCTCCCTACGCAATGACTCTATTAATACACTTAGGTGTAGTTCGCCTCTACCACTTACCAAAAAGCCCACATCGTTTTGCTCTACTTGCAAACCTACATTGGTTTCGAGTTCTTTTTGCAGTCTATCGCCTATTTGGCGCGAAGTAGTAAAGTCTCCTTCAGTACCTTTTACTGGGCTAGTGTTTGGCCCAATATAGATCTTAAGGGTTGGCGATTCAACCTCAATTATCGGCAAAGCTTCTGGATTATCGCCTCCAGCAATAGTCTCACCAATTTGGGCGTTGGCTATTCCGGTAAGCTGCACAATATCTCCAGCAATACCAACTGGCGATTCTACTACAGAAAGTCCGCGGCTAATAAAAACGTTGTCTATACTTACCTTGGTTTGTTTGCCGTCTTTTTGGCAAAGTACTAAGTTGTCGTTGGGTTTAACCTTACCTCGATTGATTCTACCAATTGCGTATTTACCTTTATAGCTATCCCACCTTAGAGCTGTCACGAGCATCTGAAAATCACCATCCAACTCCACGCTTGGGGCCGGAATACCTTCTATAATTGCATCAAATAAAACATCGAGGTTTGCTTCGGCGGTCATATCACTAGGCATCTGTGACCATGCTTTGCCCTCGCGACTAATGGCATAATAGACTGCATAATGAAGTTGGTCTTCGTGTACGGCAAGCTCCAAAAATAAATCTGCCAATTCTTCTTCTACTTCGGCTACTCTACTGCCCGGCTTGTCAATTTTGTTTATTACTACAATTGGTTTTAGGTTGCCAACCAAAGCTTTTTGCAAAACAAATTTAGTTTGAGGCATAGGCCCTTCTTGAGCATCAACTATTAATAGACAGCCGTCGGCCATATTGAGAGTGCGTTCTACTTCACCACTGAAGTCGGCATGCCCAGGCGTATCGATAATATTTATACGATAATCATTGTGAGTAACAGCAGTTGTTTTGGCTGTAATAGTAATGCCACGTTCGCGCTCTTGATCTCCGCTATCCATAATGAGCTCTTGGTTCATTTCGGCTTGGTTGTCACGAAAAGTTTGCGATTGCTTAAGCAGCCCATCTACCAAGGTAGTTTTGCCGTGGTCTACGTGAGCAATAATGGCGATATTACGAATTTTAGTTGGGTCTTGATTGGTATTGTTCATAAATTTTTTAGTAAAAAATAAAAGCGCTCTAGCAAATGTAAATGCTTTCGCGCTACATATAACCAATATTATAGCATTTGCTACAAATAAATGCAATCAATTGTATCTGAGCAATATATTAAATGTTGCTATTCTTTAGTTATAGAGCATTTACTACAATTCAAACTAAAACTACCATGATCTACATATATAACTTTAACTCTATCTCCTGGTTCAAAACTGCTAATATCTACCGAGAATCGTTTATCCTCTGCAACATTCCCACTTGATGTATAGATATTCTTGCCGCCCACAACGATAGAATCACCTACATCACAAAGCGTATTGTCAGTACTGGTTATCACTTTATTATCGGCAGTAAGTATTTTATTGGGCCCGCAATTATACTTTATTTGTGTAATAGTGCCATTTAGAGCGTGAGTTTGTATACTCAGGTAATACCAAATATATATCAAAATCATGATAATTAAAGTTGCTATTGCAGATATAATAATCAACAGGTGGCGACTTGATTTGGTTTTCTTAAGCATAATTATTCCTTTCTCTAAAATAGCGATTGTTGTTTAAAAGTTTGTAGCGGCTGTGAATCAGTTCCTGATGCTTCTTCATTATTTATGAATGCCAATAAAAATTCAAAGATTTTAACCATGGCATAGGTATCGAGCTCACAATACGCTAGTAAATTTTTCATAAGTTTGTCTTTTTCTTCGCCACTAAAAGCATTGTCGTATACAGCACTCATCCAAAGGCGCTGAGCCGATGCTCCCTCAGATATTTCCATATCTTTATAACTTAGCTCTGGCGCAATTACCGGCAATACGTTTTTGATACTAGCTGATCCATAAAAATCAGCATCGACATACCAACCTTTCTGAAACGGAATCATCAAATCTACTACTCTATCGTTTACAGCCTGTAAAAAACTAGCATACTCAGGCTCTAGCTTGCCCATCAAGTCATTGCAGGTTTTTTCAAAACCTTCGTACCAAACCAAAACTGTTCCATGAGTGCCGATTTGGTCTTGCAAATGTTTGAGTAATTCTTGCACCGGACTGGTTTCGAGTGTATGTAAATATTCATAGTGTTTGAGTTCTCCGTTTGGTGAATCAATAACATGCAATGAGTATTGAAAGGGTAATTGCTGATAAGGCTTAAGGCCGTCAAATGGCGGCACCACAGAGGCTAGAGTTTCGTAATCTAAAAAATATAAGGGGTATTGTAGCTTTGTAATAAAATTTTCAATTTTAATTTGATCAACTACTACTTGGCCCAACTTAGTAGCTTCTATTTGGCGTTTTTGTACAGGCTTAAGCAAAAAGCCGCTAGGAACATCATTTAGTGATTCTATATGCATATCTTCTAGTTGCCCTAACTGTTCTGGCTTAGCTTGAGCGAGTTTATAAATAGAATATTTATCATTCTGAGGTACCAAGCTAAGATATATTTTGAGCCATTCGCTAAAGGCGCCAAGTTTGGTTCGTCGTGGAGTCGGGTCGGGCATTTCATTTAGCTCGATACACTCAAAAGCTTCTTTGGTTGCCTTTTTGCAAAACTCGAGTCTTGATCGAACCATTTCGGTTACGTTTTGACTAACCGTTAGTTCTGCCGAATCAATCTGCCCCTGCCTCACATATTGATTGTTGCAATAAATAACATATATATTTCGAATCTTATAGCCGCAGTTTTCAAGTACCAACAATTGAAAGGCTAGGTCTTCTATATGCTCTGGCTTTACTTTGGTGCTCGACTTAATCTCATATAGATCATATTCATTTTCGCCAACTTTTTTAATTACATCCACAATACAGGTGATTTTATATCGATCTGTAAATGCAGCTTCAAAACGAGCCTGCGTAATAACTTCGGCTGTTAAAAGAACCTTTTGCGTACGCTCTGGCATAGTTAAATACTCTTGATAGTTTTCAAAACCAACGCGCACAATATTATCAAATCTTTCTTCGGCGTAGCTCTCAAATAGATTTCCGGCATCAAACATAGCTTGTTGATTAGCATCGGGTTCTGGCAGTTTTGATTTGTCATGGCGCTTAAGCCACAACCATGCCGGATGCTTAAGAAACATCATGTATTCAGATTTCGATAAAGCGTTCATTAATATAATTATAGCCTAGTTCTTTGTAGTTCGTTCTAAATCTGTAACAATCTCTTTTGCGAATCGTTTGGTAATATCATGATGAGCGTTTACTTGTGTTACAAATACATTGCTATATTTTGCCAAGCTTTTTAAATGTTTGGAGATTAACAGAAAATCAAATTTACCATATATGATTCTAATAGGTACTTTTATTTTTCTAATATCGACTTCTACGTTTTGATTTTCGATAGTATTCTGAAGACTATTTCTAAATGCTAACCAAGACTGTTCATTGAGCTCAACTTGTCGCATACCCATTTTGCGTAACACTTGTGCTGTTTTTATTGAAAAATCTTTTTTGTGTCTCAATAGACCATAAAGACGAAAGTATAAGTTGTCAGTTTCTCTCTGCCATGCAAAAAGTTTTTTGTCGGTAAGTTCACTTCTTCTATAAATAGGCAAAGAGCAGAGTTCAAGCTTGGTAACATTTTTTGGGTAACTTACTGCAAAACGAGTAGCTATTATTGCGCCCATAGAGTGGCCAATAAAAACAGAGGGTTTATAGGCACGAGCTTTTTTGAGTGAGTAATAAACCAAATAAGCATGTTGATCAGCATTGTATGCAATATCATCTGGTTTTGGCGACTTACCAAACCCAAGCAAGTCTATAAGAACGATATTATACTTGCCTTTAAGGTTGCTTACAACATCATTCCAAACAAGCATATTGCTAGCAATACCGTGCAATAACACTACCTGCGGTGAGTTTTTATTATTACTTTTTATTATTTTAATATTTAAAGTTTTTTTGACTTTAGTCTTATACCAAAACCATAACTTAAATTTGTAAAACAAATTATATTTTTTTGTAGGCATATACTTATTATATTAAATATTTCGCTTATGGTATAATTACATCAAAATATAATCATGGCATCCAAAAAAAACAAAAGGTATAATTTAAACAATAAAGTCAAATATAATCGATGGATGCCTTTTCTAGTAGTTGGCATCATTGCAGTTATCGGCGTAATGTTTGTATTGGTTTCAAAGGCCAGCGCTCCACCAAAATCTGTTATTGAATTTGGTGCTATAGGTGATGGAATAACTGATGATACAGTGGCGATTCAAACGGCAATAGACACCGTATCGGCTTCAGGTTCTAGCATAAAGCAAGCACAAGAACTAAAGGTGCCATCTGGTACATATAAGATAACTAAGCCGCTTTTAATGAAATCTTATGTGCAGCTAAGAGGCATACCAGGGCAAAGTATCATTCTACAAGGCAGCACAAATCCTGGCGAAAAAAGTCATATTATATTAGGCGATGCTCACCCTTGGGCTTTTACGCCCACCAATAACTATGATGCTCAGGGCCGAAGGCAAACCTTTACAAACATGCCGGCCAAGTTCGAACCGCCTAGTAATAAGCCAAAGCCTACCGAAAACGTCTGGCCTCAAGGCGCTAATACAATTACATTGTTAAATTCTGCTGACACCGCGAGATTACAACCCGGTGAAATTGTTTGTGTACGCTCTAAGCTCGGCCTTGCAGTTGGTGATTATGAGCAACCAGATAAAGTTCAGTTTACAAGAATAGAAAGTATTGATGGTAACACTTTGCATTTTGCCGAAAGGTCAGTCAATAAAGTCGAAGACCCAGAGGTTTGTAAAATTGAAGGTAGAGATCCTTATATTAGTGCAGTGATGGGCAAGGATGTACAGTGGTACAGTATCCAATCAGTAGAAATATCTGGCTTAACTTTTAGAGGTGGCGATTTAGGTTTTGATAGAGGTTTGTGTTACGGCTGTTTTATAAAACAAGTTAATTTTGAGAACATGACAACTCCTCTAGCGATGAACGCACTAATAAAAAATATATTTACAGATATTAATGCTGTATATGCCGGTAGAGCAATAGAAGTAAAAATGGCCTCATCGCACACTTTGTTTAAGAATATAAATTTACGATACAAACCGGTCTCTTGCCCGGCGGGCAATCCTAACACAGACTGTACCCCACAAAATTTTTATGGTGTTTGGCCAGTTGATGTTGGCGAAAGATCTGACGATATTGTCTTTGAAAACTTAAATGTGAATGACGCCAAATCAAAAAGATATAAAGCTATTTTCTCGGTTGGTGACGCTCGCAATATAAGACTAAAGAATTCTAATATGCAAATAGATGGAGGTGTAGATAGAGAAGCAGTATTAGAACTTCGTGGCAATTATTATATCGGTGATGAGTCACAAAAATTCATCACAGAGAATTTTGTTTTTCAAAACAATACTTTCAATCTAAAGAGCTCTAATAAGCAGCTTGCTCTGTTGGGCGATAGACTCAAACGAACTGGTCCTGTTTTTCAAATCAAAAACATAACATTTGATAATAACAAATGGTATGGCCTACCAACCACTACCGACATCGCATACTTAGCCAGAAATCAAATTAAAAATTGGTCTGTTACAAATGATAATTTTAATGGTGTTGCAAACAAAATAGTAACAGAAAGCGGTAGCGACCCCCCAGAAGAAAGCGGCGTTAAATATAATAATTAACTATTTAACAAGCATAAAAAGCAATAAGCCCAAAGACAACGGAACGCCAAAATCCCAAATCAAAATCATAGTGTTATTGGGTGCATAATTTTTGTCTTTAATAATTTCTTTTAGGTGATTAAGGCCAGCGAGTGCCAAGAAAGAAATTATAGGTAATGAAATTGCTACTTGTGCTTCAATGCCATGATAAACAGCATAAAAGCTACCTAGGGCTAACCCAAGCGACACAAAGGCAATTTCATATTGAAAACCATTTGTTTTCCAACCAATACTCTCAGCCATTTTTTTGGCAAAAACAGAATGCATTACGCTAGAGAATAAAAATACCCATCCACAAAAGTATAATATCCATTTTATATATCCCGCCGCAGCTACTTCACCTGCTACAGCGCCGGGAGCAGTTTGTCCACTTAGAGCCATTATCCAAGCCAGAACAATCATTCCAGGTAAAACTAGAGATGAGACCTTACTACCTAGGTCATTTTTTTTACGTTTAGCCATTTTTTCCTTTTTTATTAAGTATTAGCATTATCATACACCTTTTAAATATATTTGCCAAAAAATGGAATACGTATATTTTTGACATAGAAATATTTTTATAGTAAGCTTGGACTGCCCAAAATAGCACATTGGAGGCATGACGTTGGACGCTTGGGAGATAGCAATCATTATCTATGTTTTCTTTTGGTTAATGTTTTGCACCTGCGCATTTAATAATGCCAAAACCAAATTTAGCAAGACATATTCACAGTCTTCATTTATAGACAAGTTATATATTGCTACTTTTTACTTTCTTGCCTTGCTACCACTTACTGCCGTGTTGATTGTAAAAAATCGATCAAATATCAAGGCCCATCTAGGGGTCTAATTTCACCTCAACTTAGGTTGGGGTTTTTATTTTTATTGATGATTGATAAATAAAGTGTTAAGCTCGAGCTAACATTGTACCTTCGCACAAAGGGGGTCAGATATGATTATCATATTTGCACTATATTGTTTAGTAGGATGCTTAATCGCCTATCTTAGTAATAAAAATACAAACTCTTTTGCGCCACAATTAAAAGAAGCTGCTTCTGACTCTGAAAATAGCATTTTTAACCTCACAATAATCTTTTTGTGGCTACCGCTTACAATTATCCTTGGTGCAATTTACCTGATTAACTATCCCAAGCAAAGATCAGTATTATGATCTACCCCAACATCTCTAGTTGGGGTTTTTACTTTTATAAGCTTTAAGCTTTTTTGCGAGCTGGCGAGTTCCAGACAATGTGCTTTTGGGCAATGCTTTGTTTGAGCTTGGGCAAATCTATAAGTGACTTAATAAGTGCGTAATACTCAGCCCACGCCAAAACATACATAAGAAAATACATAAGAGGAGATAAAAGTGAAAATCTGATTTTGTCTTTTGCTCTCAGGTGTTGACTGCTCCAAATATTAAAAAGTAAATATGTACTAAGTACAGTTAGTGCGGTAACTATTGTTCGGTAATCGCCAAAGTAGATAACAATAAATAAAAAGTAAGCTATTACAAATGGTTCAAGCAAAAAGAGCATATCTTGTACTATTGAGAATGGAATCATAAACCAAGCTACTCTTTTATTATGTCGCTTATTGTTTGAAAAAAAGTAATTATTGTTTTTTAAATAGGTTTGGTTTCTACCAAACTTCCAGCGATATCTTTGCTTCATTAATTCTTTTATTGAGTGAGCTGCTTCGGTGTAAACTATGCTGTCTGCTGCATAAGCAATTTTTTGTTGATGAGTTTTGTTTACAATTATTTTTAATGTGAGGTCTATGTCTTCAGTCATTGTATTGGTATCGTAATAAGCTACTTTATCTAATGCACTTCTACGAAACATCGAACCAATTCCACCTACTATGTACTCAACCCCAAATTCTGCTTGACCTTTTTTCATTTGATAACAAACTAAGTATTCAAATCGTTGCAACAATGATAGCAAAGAATTGTCTTCAATAATATTTACATTGCTAGAGAGCGCTAAAACACCTCTGTCTCTAAAATGCTCAACAGCGTTTCTTAGGGCCATTGGGTCTAGATATGAGTCTGAGTCAAGGCACATTACTAATTGATTCTTGGCGACTCGTCGCAAGCCATAGTTTAGTACCGCAGCCTTACCCTTTTGTGGTCGATTAATAAGCCGAATTTTACATTTATTCTTATTGTCTTTTTTAAACTTATGAATAATTTGTTTTGATTTGTCGGTAGAACCATCGTTACAAACTATTAATTCTAATTTACTGCTCGGATAATTACTATTTACTACAGACGCCAAACAACGTTCAATGGTGTGCTCTTCATTGTGTACAGGTACGAGTACCGATATTGTAGGTAAATTTCGGTATTTTCTTGAATTCTTTTGTTTGGCTAATTTAACACTATATATATCGCTGGCTATCAGATAAAAAGCGATACGAAAAAGATTAACAAAGCAAAGAAACAATATTGTATAAAATATTATTGTCATCATTTTGATTTGTTCCTAGCTATTGAATAATTATTTCTGGCGAGCAATCATTATGCGCGATGCTACAAAACTAACCAATACAGTTAGCCCAATTGCCAAAGTCAATGCACTCAATACTGTAAGAGCAATATTAGCGCCAGTATTTGGCAATACTGCAATGCCAGCTGCACCAGCTGCAGTAGCAGTTGTGCCTATTCCACCCATTATTGCGCCACCTTGTCCGTTATACATGTCTACTCCTTTTATTTGGTGGGTTTAGCAACAATTTTAATGTCTATAAAAACAAAAAAGAGGGCTAAACCCTCCGTAAGTAATAAATTAATTCTAAGTAGTATTTTACACCCATATTAGTTTTTTGTCAATACTTTTAATGCTTAATTGTAACCTTAAGCATAATTTAGTATTTACATTAATATCTTATAACCATAACAATATTAAATAATCTTATGCTTGCATTGTCAATGTGTGTAAGAGTACCATCAGTACAGAAATATATAAATAAGGAGGAAAAATGAAAAAATATTTAATGTTTGTAGCACTGGCGGCTGTTGCAGTTGTAGTTTTGCAATCAAAAACTGCGTTTGCTGCAGTAAAAGAAGATGTTCCAGAGCCAAAGGTTACTATTTGTCATAGTCACCAGCCCAACCCTAGTAATGGTAACGGCGGTGGACCAGTAGGAAATCCATATAATCAAGAAAAGGTTAGTTTAAGTGCTGTAGATGGAACTAGTAATAACGAAACCGGTGCAGATCAAGGCAAAGGAGATCACTTTTCAGAACATAAAGGGCCTTTGTTTAATAACACTAATCAGGATTTTTGGGGTGACATTATTCCACCTACAGCCGCCCATCCAGAGGGTTTAAACTGGCCAGAAGGTCAAGCTATTTGGGAAAATGATTGTAATTACGTAGTTGTCGTAAAAGATGTTTGCCCTAACATCGATGGCGTACAATCAGAATTACCATTTGGTTATTACTTCGACGAGCAAGGCAATTGTATAAAAGGTGGTCAAGGTGGTGAAAATCCAACCACTCCAACTACCCCAACTGCTACAACTGCATCAGCTGTAAAAACTCTACCTTATACAGACGGTAGCGGCCAAACCAACGCCTTCTTGGCGCTCGGTGCCCTATCTAGCGTAGTTGGTCTAGGTGTTCGCGCACTACGCAGCAGATTCTTTTAATCTCAAGGTTTAAAGAAAACTCATGTCAGTCAAAAACAAATTTTTCATTGCTCTACTCGTACTTGTAATATATTTTGCAAGTGCGAGTTTTGGCGTTTTGCAATTAGGCGCGCATACAATTGCCGAAAGCAAAGCCTTGGTTTATAGAACTACAATGAGCGACACCTCAACCAAATTTGAGTTGCCTGCAAAAATTGAGTATTCGCTCAATACTCAACCGGTAGCTATTAGTGTGCCGCAACTAAATCTCAATTTGCCCATAGAGCTTGGCTCTTACAATGCCAAAACAGCGTCTTGGAACATTTCTGACTCTGCCGCATATTTTGCCGAGCCTACATCTAAGCTCACTACCAGTGGCGCCCAAACAGTACTCTATGCCCATAGCAAAAATCATTTGTTTGGCAAAGTAAAACAGCTAGATGCTGGTGGAGTTGTTATTATTACCGACGAAAAATCGCAAAAATGGACCTATGCATTATCAACCACTAAAAGAGTTAGTCCTAACAATACCGATGTAATGTACGAAAAACCTTCTAGCCCCCATTTGGTGCTAATTACTTGCGATGGTATCTTTGATGAATACCGCAAACTTATGTACTTTGATTTAATTACGCCAAAAGCTGTTTAGAGATTACGACTATCATAGGCCCAATGCAGTATTGCTTGGCGCTGAACAGGACGACAATTTAGGTCGCCTTTTGTGCAAGATTTTTGTAATTGAGCAATGTGTCGCTTAATTGCCTTCCATCTCTTTATTTGCCAGTCATCATAACCTTTTATTCTTCTGCCAAGGTAATACCGACAGTACCACTGAAACCAACCCCTTGGATCATAATCTTCATTAATCCAGCCTTTTTTGAGCCACACCTCGCGAGGCTGGCTCGCTTTTACGCCAAAGAAATTCATGTGCTCATTATATTCGTCTGATAGTTTGGCTGACGCAACCCAATCAGTTGGTAAATCGCTGGGTTTATCGGCAAAATACTCGCCACCAAAGACTCCTAGTTTAAGCATTTGTTTGGGCGTAAGTTCGGGCTTAAAATCTATTGCAAAATCTTTGCCTTCTTGAGCTGTTAAATCATAACAATAATTTTTTTGAAACTTATCGGTAACACATATTTTTTTTGACATCTTTAGCCAACTACATTGGTCTTAGGGTGCCGGCAAATACCTGCCAAGCTAGGGCGCTTTTGGCTACAAGGCTTAGAATAATATAAACTCTTTCACCAAAAAGATAGTTCTTCCATGGTCCCCATTTTTTGTACTGCAAGAACATGTTAAGAGCAAAGCAGTTGAAGAAAATAAATATACTTATGTAGATGTAATATACAAAGGTTGGAATTTGTCCTGCGCCATAAGTATCAGAGGCCCAAAAATATACTCCAATTGCTATCCATGGAACAATGCCGGCTATACAACCCACAATATAACTTATCCATTTGGTTTTGTTGGTGGTTTGATTATGTACCTCCATAACAAGTCCGCAAAGATTCATTACCATTACTAGGGTAAAGAGCATTATTAAACTTGCCAAATCATAAATTCCTACGAGCATCGCAATGGCAACTATCATAGTACTGGCCGAAACTGAGTATTCTATCCAGCGAGCTCGGTTCATGCCTTTCGATAAATCTTTTTTGTAGCCTCTGTACCAAATAGTAGAAATAATAAGATGAGCTGTCATGCTCATAAACAAAAAGCCCGCTACCAGCCAAGCTAATGGCACCTCAAACAATGTTTTGGTAGCTGGTATAAGTGTTTGGGTAGCTGCATTAAAGGTTAAATAACTGGCAGTAACAGGTAATTTAAAATCTTTGGCAAGTAAAAGCATTGCAATGCCTTGTAGCGCAAAGATTGGCACCATTATAAAATTAAAACGTCGCAATTTTTCTATAGTTATTTTTTTAGCCATATGTTCCTCTTTAATGCTTATGCTTAAATTATAACAAATATATATAATTAATTAAATCGGTTTGGTTTTGGTAATTTTTTGGTAGTTATGAGAGTCGGTAATATAATAATCAACAATATTAAACATCTCAAACTCTGGTAAAGCAAATCTCTTTGCTACATTTATTAACTGAGTATAAGTTGTGGGTTCAGTATCTACTAGAGAAAAAACAAGTACGGTCGGCACATCATAACGCCGAAAGTGTTTAAAAAGTTTGTTCTCAAAAAATATTGTTATTTTGTCGTTTTTTTCTTCTTCACTTAGGCGTGATGGTATGCCGATTTGACACATGGACTCTTCAAAATAGCAATCAATACTTGCTTGATCATCAGAAATTATAACGCTATCAAAGCCTAACACATTAGAACCTTTTTGATATACCATATCTGGATTTTCTGAGAATCTTACAAATTTGTAGTCATCAAAGTCAGGACAAATACGCAAAAATTCTTCAATAAGTTGGTGTTCTCTTATCTTTTTATCTTCAGAATAATTTTCATATTTAGGATTCGGCATAGTTTTATTTGTTTATATTATACAGCAGGTTTAGTTGTGTCTCCGCCACATGTGTTGATATTCCAAAGCCCGAGATTATTTTGCTTAGCATTCGCTTGAGCCTGCCTAAATTCAGCCTGATACTTATACGTCTGGTTTTGATAGGTATACTCATGAGCAAATCCATCGGCAATCATCTTTTTGTTATAAATTTCACCGTTTGGCAATATTATATAGCCAAGTAGTCGGCCGTACTTATCTTGTCGACCGACCGAGTCGTCGTATTCTATGCCGACGCTCTGGTTATCTAATAATTGGTGCCCTTTGCTACTTGCTTCTCTACCAAAGCACTGTACTACCTTGCGCGGATCAACTACCTCGGGTGTGTCCATGCCTATAAATCTGACAGTTCTAATTTGTCCGTTTATATTAAGTTTGGCTGTATCACCATCGAGCACCTGTACTACTTTGTAAGTAGGGCTATTGGTACCTCGAGACGAATAAGTGTTGGTGTGATTTCTTATACCCGCATAGGTTATGGTAACGCCAACAATGATAATTAATAATAAGTTAAGGCTTCGTTTTATTAATACTCTTCTACTCATAAATTTCTTTAGTATTGATGCTCATACTTCGTCGTCGGGCATAAATACTTTCGAGCATACCAATCGATATTAATGAGATTATCATGCTAGTACCACCAGCCGAAATAAATGGTAGAGGTATACCGGTCACTGGTAGTAAACCTGTATTCATACCAATATTGACCAGCACATGAAACCCAAACATTGTCGCTATGCCAATTGCCAAAAATGTTCCAAAACGATTAGAGCTGTTTTTGGCAATCCAAACGGCTCGCAATATAACTACAATATATAAAAATATACTTACAACCCCCCCTACAAACCCAAGTTTTTCACTCAAGACAGCAAAAACAAAATCAGTGTGTTGACTGGGCAAGAAATTTCCTTGGCTCTGGCTTCCCGAGCTAAGGCCTTGACCAAACATACCACCCGAGCCTACAGCAATTATTGCCTGATTAACGTTATAACCGGTACTAGACGGATCGGCAGTTGGATTTAAAAATGTGGCAATTCTTTGTTGTTGGTATGGCGCCAAACGAGGATAAATAAGCGGGAATAACAAAATAAGCGAAGCAGCCATAATTAGAAAGTAGCGTTTTTTAATTCTGCTAGTAAGCGCCATGGCAAACCAAATCGCACTAAGAACCAGCGCTGTACCAAGATCGGGTTGAGCCAATACAAGTACTAGAGGTGGCAATAAGTAAAGCAAGGAAATTACTAGATATTTAAATTTATCACTTTGCTCGTAGCTTTTCGAAAAAAACTTTGCCAACACTACAGTTAAGGCTAATTTAGCAAATTCTGAAGGTTGAAACTGAAAAAACCCAAGATTTATCCATCTAGTAGCTCCCAGTCTAGTTGCTCCAAAAATTTCTACTATCAATAAAAGTACGAGCATAACAATATACAATATACGAGAATAATTACCCCAAAGATTGTAATCTACTTTGGCCATCATCCAAAACAAGACAAAACCGACAGCTACATACAATATCTGTCGACTGGTATCTAGTTGCGAAGCAGTTACGCTAGACCTAAGACCTGATGAATAAAGTATCAAAAGTCCTAAGGCTATAAGCAAAAGTGTCGCTGCCAACAAGATACCGTCAAAACGCTTGAATTGTAATAAAACCTTATTCTGCATAAGTTCTAATTAGCTCGCTTTTTTAAGGCTAATTGTTAATTTTTGTTTTTCAATTTCGACATCGACTGTAAAGTCGTATTGAGCTGCACTTTGCTCTAATGTTGTAGCCAGCACTTCTTTTTTTATCAACTCACTATTTTGATTAATAGCGTCTACAATCTCATTGCTATCGCTATTAAGTATTAACTCTATTCTGTTATCTACATCGAGTAGAGCATCTTTTCTAGCTTGCTGAACATTGCGAATTATCTCTCTCGCGATACCCTCATTTTTTAATTCTGGAGTAATTTTAGTATCCAACTCAACAACCGGCTGGTCACTGTTTTTTACTACAACTTTTTTAACATTTAGTTCTTCACTTACAACATCAATTAATTCGTTATTGAGCTCAATTGGCAATCCAATGGTTGCAGTAGCAAGCGGTTGCCTTACTTTTATTTGCGCTTCACTACGCATTCTTAATCCTTCGGTAATCAAAGCTCTAATTGCGTCCATCTCTTTCTCGATTTCACTAAACATAAGTTTTTTGTTCACAATCGGATAGTCTTGTAGGTGCACCGAATCTTCTGTATCGACAAGCTGTGAGTAAATATCTTCGCTCATAAAAGGCGCAAACGGAGCTATAAGCTTAACGAGCTCTACCAACACATAGTAAAGAGTGTGGTATGCCTGACTCTTGTCACTATCGTTTTCGCTCTTCCAAAATCTTTTTCGGCTACGACGTACATACCAATTACTTAAGCCATCAATAAACTCGTATATTGGCCTCGTAGCATGCATTAGATTGTATTGATTCATATTTGTAGTAACTTCAAGTATTAAGCCTTGCAACTTAGATAGTATCCATTTGTCCAGTATGTTTTCGGGCTGAGGAACATCAGCTTTTGCTACCCAATTATCCACTTGGGCGTACATTAAGAAAAAATCTACTACATTGTAAATCAT
>CAZEIU010000001.1:0-74610 GCA_964512085.1 uncultured Candidatus Saccharibacteria bacterium | reverse complement strand
CCGCCCGCCGAGCCCAGCGATTTCGGTTCGGATATTTTCAAACAGACACCGCCATTTTCTGCAGTTCAGCCTTGGTTGAACAATAGAAAATAGTAGCAAGAATGAGAACCTTGGTTCGGTGGAGTGAAGCGCGCAGAGCTAAACTAAATTTATTTAAGTTTTAGTCGAGCACTGAACGTAAGTGGTGCTAGCCACCATCCCACCCTCTCCGCCACGTCAGAACTATGCTTTTGCTTAAAGTAAATTATCAGTAGAATAATTTACTCCAGTTAGCGCATAGTTCTTCCTTATCAACAAAAAGAGTTAACTTTTTGTTGGAAATGTAAAGATATTGTAATATTTGCATCTAGGTGGTATTATAGCGCCGTACCAAGCACCTACAAGCGCAAAAGAGGACAGGCAAAGTGACTGAGACACGTTCTGGATATCAGGTTTTCTCGAAAGGCTTGGAACATATTACTAATGAAACTGCCTTTAGAGAAGCTATGAGCAATATTGTCGAAGGTACACTTAATAAAATATTTGAGCTTCAAGATAAAGGTCTTCTTGAGTGGCGTAGAATCGGCAGAAGTATGGATATGTTTACTACTAATATTTACCCCGTTAAGATGCATGATGGTTCTTATGAAAATGTTTCAGTCTATTTAGTCGTATGATATTCAGATCCAATACGCGTTTTTCTATATCTTGGTAGTCTTGAGGATGCACCCTGTCGTAACGAAGCAGATGAGAGGGTTATGGATTTGTATCGTAAAGTGTGTCTCTAACTTAAGATAATAAACCGTTCAATTATAAGAACGGTTTTTATTTATTAGAGTTACGGCGCACTATAAGTAGTAGAGTAAAAAAGAATAGAGCAAAGCTTAGAATGTAAGCATACATAAGTACCTTTGATTGACTATCGCCACCAAAAAAAAGATTATCGGCAATAGTACCTGCTCCTACTATAGTAAAGATTACACCAATAGAGGCAAACCTTATTCTTGCTTTACTTTCTTTGAGGCTAAATGATTCTTTAATAAACCAAAGACCGTTTACCAAAGTAAAACTAATTAATAAGCTTTGTAAAAAACGAGATGTGGGTAGAAAATTAAATACAAGTTCTCCGCCTTCTATTCTAATGTTGTCTCTAAACAAATCTTTGTATTCTAAAAAAACAGTTGTAATGGCGATAACTAGAGAAGGAACAAGTAGCCACGCATATGAAATTCGTCTTTTTAGAATCCCAAACCATGTAAAATACGATTGGTAAGTAAACATGGCATAAATAAGCGGGACACCAATAAAAAAGCCTAGTTTAAGTATTTGTGGATCGTTAGTAAAAAGCGATGGCCAAGAGTAACAGGCCAAACCTAGTCCACCAAGAAACCCCACCACCATAAAAAACTTAGTAGTTGATGAATTTACTTTTCTTAAATGCATCCAAGACCGAACGCCAATAAATAATAAAATAACTGATCCTAAGAGCCACGGTATAATATTGGATGGAATAAATAAGTTCATTTAATTATTATGCTATCTTAATAATGTCTGGTCGTAAACCATTCAAGAATAACAAATAGTATTCAATGCGCAACATAAAATGTACCTAAACAGGTGGGTTTTTTATTGTTAAAATATACTTATATGGTAAGTGCAAAAGAATTTTCTAAAAAAACAAAGCAGCTCCAAAAGCAGTACAAGTTAGCGATTAGCGAAGGAAAAACTGTTGCTTTGCGCAAAAAAACCACCAATCTCTTTAGGGCACGCAGACAAGAGGCTACAGCTTTTTTAGACGTAAGTCTATTTACAAATGTTATTTCTATAAATAAACACAGTAAAACTGCAGAGGTCGAAGGAATGGCTACGTACGAAACTATTGTGGCCGAAACGCTACGGCACGGCTTGATGCCGGCAGTCGTACCACAGCTCAAAACCATAACACTTGGTGGAGCCGTGACCGGAGTAGGAATAGAATCTAGCTCATGGCGATACGGATTTCCGCACGAAACTGTAGAATCTATGGAGATTCTACTAGGTAATGGCGATATCGTAGTTGCAACTGCCACCAACAACCACAAAGATCTATTTTTTGGGTTTCCTAATAGCTATGGAAGTTTAGGTTATGCTCTTAAACTCAAAATAAAACTTGTAGCGGTAAAAAAATATGTAAAGTTACAATATTATAAGTTTGGCAACAGCAAAGAATTTTTAAGCGCTTTTAAAGATGCTTGCAAACAAGGCCAATGGAACAACGCTAAATTCGATTTTATAGACGGAATGATTTACAAAAAAGGCCAGTATTACATGATAGTGGCTACAATGACTGATAATGCTCCTTACTTAAGCGACTACAAAAGCAAACATATTTTTTACAAATCAATTATTTCACGCAGTGAAGACTACTTAACCATTTCAGATTATATTTGGCGTTGGGATACCGACTGGTTTTGGTGCTCGCAAAATCTTGGTGCCCAAAACAAGTTTTTGAGAAAACTATATGGCAAGAAACGTCTGCGATCAGATTTTTATATGAAACTTTTTGGATTAGAAAAAAAATATGGCATAAATGCCAAATTAAGTAAGTTGCTAAAAAAATCTCCTCCAGAAAGAGTTATACAAGATGTAGAGATCCCTATAGAAAATACAGAAAAGTTTCTAGATTATTATTTTAAAACCATCAATATTCTGCCGGTTTGGGTTTGCCCAATCAAACAAACCAATGCCAAAGTAGAATGGAGCTTGTATAAGATAGATCCCAATAGGCTGTATTTAAATTTTGGTTTCTGGAGCTCGGTTAAATCAAAAAAATCTGACCCTTTTTGGCACAATAAGTCTTTAGAAAGCAAAGTTGGGGAGCTTAAAGGTAAGAAATCTTTGTATTCGGATGTGTTTTATGATGAAAAAACTTTTTGGAGACTTTACAATAAGCAAAAATATAGTATATTAAAAAAGCATTACGATAAGCACGGATTTTTAAAAGATCTTTATCAAAAAACAGTAAAAAGAGGATAGTATGGCAAGTTCAGAACACAAGAAGAAAGCTCAACAGCTTTTGAATTATGCAGATATTAAGATAAATGGAACTCGCGACCACGATATTAAAGTATTGGACGAGAGACTATATGAACGTATTTTTGCAGAAGGCAGTATGGGGGTGGGCGAGAGCTACATGGATGGTTGGTGGAGAGTAAAAAAACTCGACAAAATGTTTTATAAGGCCTTTAGTGTCGATGTAGATAAAAAATTATCTTCTGCTATCAAGCTTAAGCTGGCCGCATTTTATGTTGGAGCTAAACTTAAGAATCATCAAATTGGCAAAAAAGCTTATAAGAATGCCCAAAGCCATTATGATATTGGTAATGACTTATACGAACCGATGCTTGGCAAAACTATGGCCTATACCTGTGCTTATTGGGATAGAGGAGCAAAAAATTTAGATCAAGCCCAGACAGACAAGTATGATTTGATTTGCGAAAAACTAAACCTCAAAAAAGGCATGAAAGTACTCGATGTGGGCTGTGGCTGGGGTGGACTTGCAATGCACATGGCTAAAAAATATGGTTGCGAGGTTGTCTGCTTTACTCCCGCACACGAGCAGATTGATTATATAAAACAACACGCCAAAGGCCTCAAGGTGAAGCCTATTCTTACTACCTATCAAGATTATTCGGGCAAAACCAAGTTTGATAGAATTGCCGCAATTGGAGTAATGGAACACATTGGCCCCAAGAACTATGAAAAATTCTTGAGTAAAATGAAGAGTCTATTAAAAGACGATGGTTTGTTTATATTGCATACCATTGGGGGCAACAAAAGTGTTACGGCTACCGATCCATGGATAGATAAATATATTTTTCCGGGTGGCGTATTGCCTTCTATTAAGCAAATTGCTACTGCTACCGAAGGTAAGTTTGTAATGGAAGACTGGCACAATATGGGGGCTAATTATGACCCTACTCTAATGGCGTGGAACGACAATTTTCAAAAATCTTACCCCAAACTTGATCACGACAAATATGATGAAAGATTCAGACGCATGTGGGAATTCTATTTATTGGTCTGCGCTGCTAAGTTTAGAGCTCGTGGTCTACAGCTATGGCAAATTGTATACAGCCAAAATGGTGTACCTGGTGGCTATAAGTCGGTACGCTAGTTTGTTTTTAAGGTAACTAAGAATTGAATTTTGAGTTACAATAGTAGACATGAAAAAAACAAAATCTCTAGTTAAGAGCTGGAACTTAGATGAAATTATTTCTCTTGAGAAGTGGCCAGTACTTTATGATGAAATCAAACAAAAAGTTGATAAGCTAGAAGAGTTTTTTGATGCAACTGTCAATAAAGACATGTCTACAGAAGACTTTAGTAGTCTTTTACGGCAAATAGATGATATTACCGAAGGTATGGCTAGGCTTGAGTGCCGTTCATATCTAATGGAGTCGACAAACACCAAAGACTCAGAAGCAACTAAACTCAAGAATTTAGTTAATGACCTAGACATGTTTGCCTCTGAGAAGCTCCAAAAAATTAATTCATGGCGCAAAGGATTAGCAGTAGAAGGCAAAGACATCCTAGATGACCAAAACGCAGAACGACTCTTTGCTAGTGCTGGAGATTTACAGTATGCTCTGCATCGCGGTCGTAAGCTCGCTAAATACAGCTTAGATGACAAGTCTGAGAATATTTTGCTGGGTAAAAGTGTAAATGGTGTTTCTGTAATCAATGATTTAAGAGATATTATTACAACCGAATTTGAGTTTCATTTGCGCTTACCTGGACAGAAAAAACAAATTAAAGAAACTCTAGCAGAAATAAACGCTCTCACAGATTCGCCCGACCCAGCCGTGAGGGCCGAAGCCTATAGAGCCCGAAGCGAGCAATTTACAAAAAATATTGAAAAACTATTTATTATATATCAGGCAATTGCCAAAGATTGGGATTATACAGCTAGGCTTAGAGGCTATGAATCGCCTATAAGTATGCGAAATGCGGCCAATGATGTAACAGACAAGGCAATAGAAACTCTTATGCACGTTTGCGAGAATAATGTAGATATTTTTCAGAACTTCTTTCGATACAAAGCCAAATATCTTGGCTTAGATAAACTCACACGCTTTGATATTTATGCACCTATTGGAGAGGACAAAATGCAGTTTGACTACCAGTCGGCATTAAATTTGGTGCTTGAATCTTACACTGATTTTAGTCAGGATTTTGCCGATAAAGCCAAGCAAATAGTTGACGCAAATCATGTTGATTCACATCCAAGCAGTAGCAAAAGAGATGGCGCCTTTTGTGTTACGGTTGCTCCAAGTATTAAGCCATATATTCTATTAAACTTTGCAGGCAAAAGTAGAGATGTGAGTACTATTGCGCATGAGTTTGGTCATGGCATACATTCTATCTATGCCGAGCAACATACTATCTCGGCTCAACACGCTACTTTACCGCTTGCCGAAACGGCCTCAACATTTGGAGAAATGATTTTATTTGAGAGGTTACTAAAAACAACTACCGATGTAGAACAAAAAAAATACCTTTTGGCGAGCAAGATTGCCGATAGCTATGCAAGCATAATTCGTCAAAACTACTTTATTAAGTTTGAGATTAATGCCCATAATCTTTTTGCCAAAGGTGCCACCGAGCCAGAAATTTCACAGTTGTGGCTCGATACTCTTGCCGAACAATACGGTGATAGCGTAGAAGTCGATAAAATGTTTAGACACGAATGGGCTTATATACCTCACATTCATCAAACGCCTTTTTATTGCTATGCATATAATTTTGGTGAATTACTTAGTTTGTCTTTGTATGGAATGTACAAAAAAGAAGGTCAAAGTTTTATACCTAAGTTAGAAAAAATATTGACTGCTGGTGGATCACAAGAGCCAGCAAAAATACTAAGCGAGGTAGGTGTGGATATAGAAGACGCAAACTTTTGGAACAGTAGTTTTGAAATAATTAAGCAGTGGCAAACGCAACTAGAAACACTATGAAAATAAAATTTGTTATCTTAGATTTTTATAACGTTTTGTATTTTGCCAACAAAGATGAGCTAAACTTAGATATTATTGATTTTGCAAAAACCAACTATCGAAAAATTGGTTTTGGAGTTTTGTCGGCAGTAAACTCTGATCTAGAAGAATGGTTTAAAAAAAGAAATATAGATAAGTATTTTACTTTTGTTAAAACTACTGCAGAGCTTGGCCTTGCCAAAACCGACCCAGGTATATACGAAACCGTTGTAAATGGCCTAGAACTAAAAACTCAAGAAGTTTTGTTTGTCGACGATTTAAGTGACAATCTTGTTGCTGCAAACACTGTTGGGTTACAAACTCTTAAATATCTCAAAAGTAAACCGTTTGTTGATCAATTAAAAGATCAAAATATTAAATATTAGTTTTACTATTTATTTTTTAAATCTAGAGCGCAAGAGTTAATACAATATCTTTGCCCGGTAGTTTCTTTTGGCCCATCATCAAACAGATGACCAAGATGAGCCCCACATTTACTACAAATTACTTCAGTTCGTTGCATGCTGTGTGAATTGTCTGGCAACAACTTTACAGACCCAGGCACAGCGTCGTCAAAACTTGGCCAACCACTACCGCTATCGAACTTGGTACCACTTTCAAACAGTTTTTGGCCACAGACTACACAATGATAACTGCCATCGGCATGTTCGTTTACATACTTGCCAGTAAAAGGCTCCTCTGTAGCTTTATTTTGAGTAACCTCATAGGCAAGAGGGTCTAACTTTTTCTTCAAATCTTCTTTGTTCATAGGTTTATTGTATCACTACATGTAGAATAACATTATGACAAATAAACAATTTGTAAAATCTGAGCGGCAGTTTACTTATAATCTGCTTAAGAATCTCAAGCCAGAACAATGGGGCGCCAAAACGTTGTGCGCAGGCTGGATGGTAGAAGACTTGGCTGCACATTTAGTAACTCGTGAACGAAGTTTAATTGGAGGAATTGGCTTAGTGGTACCGAGTTTGCAAAAGCTTCACGATAAAAGAATAGAACGAGTAAAATCGCATGGTCATGATTATATATTGCGTAAGCTTAAAAAATATCCATGGTACATGCCAGCAAGTGTAAACACAGCTGAGTTTTGGGTGCACAACGAGGATTTTTTACGTGGAGCATTAAGCATGAGTCGACCAAAACCTAGCAATCAAGATAATAGCATCTTATGGAAAAGCCTAAAAAGTATGTCAAAAATTAGAAAAAATTTGGTAAGTGATATTGGCAATGTTGATTTTGTAAACTCTCAAACCGAAGAGGTAATAAAACTACGCTTTAATAAACGCAACAAAGTGGTTACTATATCTGGAACAGCCGGAGAATTGTTGTTGTACTTTTATGGTAGAAGAAAAGTTGCAAAAGTTAATATAAGATAGTTACTCACGAATATGTTTTTTGGTGTCTTTGCTAATACTCTTGGCTTGTTCATCTAGCTCTTTGAGGTTGGTATCAATAGGATTGTTGGCTAGCAAGTTGGCCATATAGACTGTGTTGTGTACCAAATACAAAACGGTTCTATTGGTATAAAGATGATCTTGGCCTATCTCTATGTAGCTTGGGCCCGGGCCAGCATCACCTACCCAGTAGCTATCAGAGTTCGGTGCAATAGTAGCGCCAAGGTGAGTGAGATTAAATAAGGTGTTGGCAGCCACGTTGTGAGCGCCGTCTTCATTGCCAGTAACAATAGTAGCGCCTACTTTGTTATAAAGAGGAAATTGACCATTTTGTTCATTGGCTTCGTCGTAGCCACCGCTTAACCGCTCCATTACCATTTGCGTAACTGAGCCACGCACACCAAACCATATCGGGCTACCAATAATAAGTATATTGGCGTCTTTAATCTTGTCGTTTATTTTGGGCCACTCGTCGCCATCACCCTCGTCAGAATTGATTCCAAATGGAATATTGTAGTCAATTACTCTTACTACCTCAGTTTCTACGCCTAGTTTTTGATACTCTGCAACAGCCTTGTCTATTAGCGCCTCGGTGTTTGATTTGCGAGGTGATTTTTTGAGTGTGCAATTAAGTATTATTGCTTTTAATACCATATAATTTATCCTTGTTTATATATTTATTGTAGCAAATTAGTTTGTTATATAATTAAATAATGAACAAACTTCAAAAAGAAATCGAACAGTACGACAAAAAGTATTGGGATTTGTATGATAAGCCAAAAATAGACAACATTCATCATATAGTTGGTCATTTAAACAAATTACTAGGAAAAATTGGTGAGTATACGGATGTATATGATCACACCGACTCGGCCGAACAAGAAAAAGTGATCAATGAAGCAATACCAGATTTGTTGGCTCACGGCTACAGATTGGCTAATTTGTTTAGTGTCGACGCCGAGCAATTATTTGAGAAAAGGCTCGCGAGCTTAAGAGAACATTTTGACGCCCAAAAAGTTACCAATGAATAAACCAGAATATTTGTACCATGCCTCGGAGAATAAAAAGATTACGGTTTTTGAACCTCGTGCCGAGCAAGTGAGAGACTCTAGCGAGGGACCGGTAGTTTTTGCAACTCCACATGTAGATTCGGCGGCTTGTTTTATAGTAAAAACCGACGATAGTTGGACACAAAAAAGCGCTTTTAATGACGTTCAGACAATGATAATATCAGATAAAAGTAGATTTGAAGGTCAAGACAAGGGTGGAGCCATCTATAAGTTGCCAAGTGATAGTTTTATTAATGAAATTAGGGGTGGCGCTAACGATGAATGGACGAGTAGAGTGTCAGTAATGCCTATATCGAAAAAAGTTTTTGATTCTGGGTTGGAGGCAATGCTTGAGTATGGTGTGCAGGTCTTTTTTGTAGATGGTGATACTTTTAAGCAAATCAACACTACAAAAGACCATGGGTTGAGCATACTTAGAACATTAGTTTCTGTAAATCAAATTAGAAATATCAATATCAAACCGTTGCCCAAAGGAGACTTTAGTGAATAAAATACAATCTCAAATAGCTGACTTTGGTGGTGGATGTTTTTGGGGAGTAGAAGAAGTTTTTCGTAATACCAAAGGGGTATTAAAAACCACCGTTGGTTACGAGGGTGGGCACGTAGACAACCCTACCTATGAGCAAGTCTGTTCTCATACAACTGGCCATGCCGAAACTGTGAGGGTAGAGTTTGATGCTAATAAGATAAGCTACAAAGAGCTGCTTGACATATTTTTTGAGAATCATGACCCAACCCAGCTAAACAGGCAGGGCTTAGATGTGGGTTATAACTATAGAAGCGTGGTGTTTTACCACAACGATAATCAAAAGAAAGAAGCTGAGGCAAGAATAAAAGCACTAAATAAGTCTAAAAAATACAAAAACAAGGTAGTTACTCAAGTAGTGCCAGCAACTACGTTTTGGCAGGCCGAAGAATATCATCAACAGTATTTGCATAAGCGTAATCTTGGAGTATGCTAATAATATGAGACATAGATCACTACCAATTATTGTTCTATTAAACATCGTTACTTTTGGTCTTTATGAGTTTTACTGGTATTACGTCACAAAAACTGAGCTCAACGTAATAAACAAACGAGAGCCCAATGTACCACTGTACTTATGGTTTTTTATTTCGCCAATTAATTTGTGGTGGTGGTATAGATTGAGCAAGTCACTCAATAAAGCTACTAAGGGTGATATTTCTGTAGGTTTAGCCTTCTTTTTACCTCTAATATTACTCGCTGTATATGTGGGATTGGTTTATTTACTAACAGGGCAACAAGCCAATATTAGTTATGTCGACCCAATTGGAATAGTGGCGCTGGTTTCTACATATTATATCCCCTACCTTATTACTACGTTGTATTTTCAACACAAACTCAACAAAATAGCCAAGTAATGTAATTTTAAGATAGTTTGTTTTGTATGGTGCGCTGTTATAATAAATAATTATGCATGAGCTGATAAAAAACAATAATACATGGTATTTAGCCCGTGCGGGAGGAGGCGGAAGCTCAAGTAGCGGTGGTCACTCTAGCTCGAGTAGTAGCCATTCAAGTAGCTCCTCTTATAGTCGTAGTAGTGCCGGTTCGTCGGGCAGTATCGATGGCCCATGGTATTGGACATTGTTTTTTATTTTGCTATTTGCTGGCGTACCAATTTTATTTGTGGTGTTGGTGCTCAAACTGAGCAAGGGCAAATATAGTACGGCTACAAGTGTGCCTGCAGGCTATATCGATCCAGAAAAAGATGGTAGCGAAGAAGAGAAAAAACTGGCTCGAAGGTCGCGTGAGGTATTTTTGGCTTTTCAATCGGCTTGGTCTAATTTTGATCTAGGCTCGATCGAGAAGTTTACCTCGAGTGATTATTACAAAAAGATGGTGTTAGAACTCAATGTACTCAAAAATTACGAACGACAAAACAAGATGGAAAACGTAAAGATTAGTAGTGTGTTCTTACTAAAAAATAACCAATACGATGAAGGTTTTAGTGTTTTTATTACTGCCAGCTCGCAAGACAAGTTAATTGATAATAAAGAGAATAAGACTATTTACGCTGATAATAGTACTTTTTCAGAAATCTGGAGCTTTGTAAAAGTAAAAAATAAGTATGTATTAGACAAAATTGATCAAACTACTGCCGACGCATCAAAATACGACACTTCGATAGCTGAGTTTGCTAGCGCGAATAATTTTTATTATGACCCAGATTTTGGCTGGCTTATGATGCCAAGTAGGGGTGCGATATTTGGTCCTGCTGGGTTTGGCAATGCCGATATCAATAACCATGTTATTGGTTATTATAAAGACATTATTGTGGAGTTTTATAGCTATGAGCCAAGGGCTGGCGTAGGTATGCAGCCTTTTGCAGTAGCCCAAGCAATTTTGCCCAAAAGCTACGACGATATCTTAGTAACAGAAAAAAGTTGGTATGGTTTTAAGCCCAAAGCTAAGGGCCTAAATAAGATTGAGACCGAGAGCGTTGAGTTTAATAAGAAATTTGCTGTTTGGGCGGCCAATCAAGATCAAGCCACTAGCTTTGAGCTGCTGGCAACAAACTTTATGGAGAGAATTTACGGCTTAGAGTTTGAGATAAATATTGAGGTTGTAGATAACGTACTTTATTTATACAGCCCAAGTAAGAATATTAGCTACAGTGATATGCTAGAGGTATTGATTTGGGCATTTAAAGAAATGAAGATCTAATGAAATTAAGTAAAAGAGACAGAAAAGTACTTTTTGAAGTTGTTGGTTGGCTAGGCGCTATCTTAATTATTCTTGCTTACATACTTTTAGTTTTAAAAGTTACTAATGTCGATGCATTGTTGTTTCATGTGCTCAATTTAATTGGTGCAGTATGCTTAATAACAATATCGCTTTTTAAAAGGACTCATCAGACTGCTATTGTGAATGCTGTAATGGCTATAGTAGCTATAATAGCCATTATTAATATATTCGTGTAGGTTATTGTAAATAATATTTGCTATAATAAAAAAATGGTAAACGCTCATGTAAAAAACAGATATTTGTTCTTGGTAGTATTCTTGCTACTTTTTATAGGTACAATATTTTATATGCATTTTGAGAAGTGGCGATTTATAGATTCGCTGTTTTTTTGCGTAGTAACTCTAGCGACCGTTGGGTATGGAAACTTGGTGCCAACCACAGATATAACTAAGATATTTACTATGGTCTATATAGTAATTGGTATTTCTATATTCTTGTTCTTTGTAAATAACTTGGCCGTAAACTATAGTAAGCGCCTACAAAAACGCCACAAAAATTTGCAGAAAAAACTTAGTAAGAAATAGCTATCTATCCGACCGGTTTATGGGTTGATTAGAAGTCGATTTTTTTGGTCTTGAGACCAACATTACTAGCATTACAATTCCTCCAAAACCTACAAATAGAGCTACTAAGGCTTGTCCGGTAGGAGTTTGCATAGCACCAATGCGTCGCAAAGCGCCAAAGATGCCTAAAAATATTAGCCCTAAGGCTACGCCGTAGCTACTTGTGTTTTTACCGCTCATGGCTAGTACTCCAATAAAAATAAGTACCGCAGGCCAGTAATCTAGAATTTGCGAGGTGGCATCGAGTTTGGCAAGTAACCCAATAAGAATAATAAATGAAATTGCTATAAGTAAAAGACCTATTACTAGAGTGGTTATTTTATTTGAATTCATAAATCTATTATACTCCTTATTTTATTTTTTTATTAAGCTGTTTGAGCATGGCGATAAACTTGTTTCTTGCAGTTTTGGCATAAGGGTTGCCTGTTTGGATAGTATTAAATAACGCATCTGAATGATGAGATTCGAGCTCGGCAAGATCTAATAACTTCTTAAATGAAGGGGTAGTAAGAATGTTCTTGTGTAAATGGGTATTCATAAGACCTCTAGCTACAAAAAAAGTAAGCGCCTGAACCTCGGCCATCTGTTTATCGTGTTCTTGGGCGGTCAAGTGAATTACTTTTAGGCCTAATTTAGATAAGTAGCTTTCTAAATTGTTTGCAAAACTAGTTTTGTTTTGAGTACAAATTACAATCTTGTGATTTTTAAGGCTATTAGTAGCCGACTGCGGACCAAAGAGAGGATGAGTACCGATAAAACCAATATCGCTACGCAAGTATTTTTTGGCCAAGCGTTGTGGCTCGACTTTTACAGAACAAACATCTATAACAACGGCATTCTTTGGTGCACTCTTACTAATTTGTTGTAATATTTTTTTGTATGCCGATAACGGTGTAGCCAAAATAATATACTTGTTATTTACGCACTTGTTTAAACTTACAAAACTTACAGATTTTGTATTGCTTTCTTTGGCAGATCGACTAAAGACTTCAAAATCGTGGTCTTTGCTCAGAAATTTTATTATTAACCGGCCAAAATCACCGTAGCCTATTAAGCCAATTGTTGTTTTCATTAGTTTTGTATTATAGCAAATATAAAAGTGATATTATTAATTTATGAATAAATCTCGTTATAGTAATTTGCAAACTTACGACAACTATAAACGCAACAAACGAATAACGATAATTGCAGTAGTGCTAATTGCCTTGCTTGTGGTTGGGCTCATTCTTTACTCAATATATTCTAATAAAACCAAATACAGCTCTATATCTAGCATTGAGTTTAGTACGAGCACGGGCCCAGTTACGCCCGAGTTTCAATCTACCAAAACACTTACATTGCAAAACAATGGCTGCAGTATTGTGGTTTCGGGCAGTGTAAATCAAAACGGTAGCCAACCTTGTAGTCTTACCAAGTCGGGTTATCAAAACATTGTAGATAGTTATTATAAAAACGACGTACAAGGCTCTATAAATGCCAATAATAGTGCCGGCCAACCCGAATTGCTTGGCGGACAAACACGAACTATTACCATAAAAAAATCTGACGGCTCAGTTTTGCAAACCAAAGCTACAGTTGAGCTAATAAAAAATATACAACCTTTCTTAGAGACAGTGTCTAAAAACGTTGCGCAATATAGCTCTATTGGTTTTTAAAAATATTGATATCTTTTAATTCGCTCGGCATAAAGCCCTTGGAGTGTTTAAAACCAGACTCCCACTTGGTTCCTTTTTGGTAGCCCAAATCTTTCATTAATTTGGTAGGAGCATTTCGTAAATGTAATGGTACAGCAGTATCTGGATATTTGCTGGCTATATCAAAAGCTTTGTTCATCGCATCGGTTACAGCACGAGATTTCTTACTCTTAGCTAGAACAATAGCGCATTCAAACAGAGCATAATTACACTCTGGCGAACCAACTCGCTCTACTGTTAAAAATGTAGAAACTGCTAAGTTGAGTGCAGCAGGTGCGGCAAGGCCAATATCTTCGCTAGCAAATACAATATTTCGTCGGGCGATAAATTTAGGATCTTCGCCGCCATTTATCATACGGGCAAGATAGTACAATGTGGCATCTATATCACCACCCCTCATAGATTTTATGTAAGCAGAAATAATATTGTAATGATATTCGCCACCTTTGTCGTATTTGGCAGTTTGCTTGCCCGCAGTAAGCATGGCTTGCTTTACGCGCTCTGTAGTTATCTCTTTGGGGCTAAGCTGTGCAGCGAGCTCCAAGCCATTAATTGCCATACGAGCATCACCACCAGATAATTCTGCAAGTAATGCTAGCGAGTCTTTGTTTAATGATTTGGGCGCAATGTGTTTTTGAGCTCTCTTTAAAAGAGTTGTGATATCTTTTTTGGTGAGACTCTCTAGTACGACAACACGAGTGCGTGACAGTAGCGGGCTAATAACCTCAAAGCTAGGGTTTTCGGTAGTAGCACCAATAAGAACGATCGTACCATTCTCTACGTGAGGCAAAAATGCATCTTGCTGAGCCTTATTGAACCTATGTATTTCATCTACAAATAACACTGTTTTTTTACCCAATCTCTGCATAGCTTTGGCATCAATAATAACGCATTTTACATCGCTTAAACCCGAAGTTACTGCCGAAATTTCGGTGTACTCATAATCTTTGTTGTGACCAATTATTCTGGCGATTGTTGTTTTGCCCGATCCTGGAGGGCCCCATAAGATCATACTCACAGGTTTCTTATTGCTAAGTATGTTGTGTAAAAACTTATCTTTGGCTAAAAGATGTTTTTGCCCAATAACTTCGCTAAGCTTTTGAGGTCGCAAGCTCTCGGCTAAAGGTGTAAACTCGTCTTGTTGCTTCATAATATTATTATAGCAAACAAAAAGCGAAAATTGTCATGTTAATTATTTACAGAATTATTATATTATGCTATTATTGCATGGAACTTTTCGTCGAAAGATTGAGGTAGAGAAGTGAAAAACGAGTTCGTAATGTTCGCGTTGGGAGCTTTTACATTAGTAGTAGGTTCTTTATATTATGAAAAACATAGTAGCGACAAAGCTACTAACTTTATGGCTAGATCGATTCAAGTAACGGGCATAATTTTACTCTTAGCGGGAGCTGTTGCGATATTTGTTTAATGCAACCTTTCGATTTATAACTAAGAATAATTTTATTGCAAAAAAACGTTATTATAAGTATAATCCTCTTGGTAATTTCAAAAGCGTTGAGACAAGGAGAGAGCGAACGTGCCATACGATGTACTTGCTGTTGTGTGCGGCTTATTGGCTTTTTTGGGTGGAACAGATATGGCATCGCGAGAATCGCATAGAGGAAAGTTTGCAGAGAAGTTTGGTATGCTACTAATGATTATTGGCCTTTTATCGCTCTTTACCGGTATAGCGTTTATCATTCTAAATATTTGGTAATCATTACCTATAATATAGCCTCGAACGACAGTTTGAGGCTTTTTACTTGTAAAAAAATAATTATTCAATATAATAACACCTGTCTTAGCACCTTATAGAAGAGGAGAAAACTTTGCTTTTAGAAGAAGAATCTCATTGGAGAGCGGTAAGATCCGACGATCCCGGTGATAGATTTAAGATTCCAACCAATAGGCCTCTAAAATTGATAAATTGGAACGTTTGGTGGCGGGCTGGCGATGAAAAACTTATCCCGAGATTACTTAGCGACGACTTTGACTGTGATTTTTTGATGCTTCAAGAGGTAGTTGTGCGCACTAGATTCTTAGAAGAGCATAGTACAATTACTGGCAACACAATACCTTATCAAATTGCATTGCACCGTTTAATGTCTTTTATGTTTATCGAAACCCGCAGACGTGAGACTAAAAGATACGGCACTATATCTGAGGGATCAATCCTTTACAGTAAGTATTCGATAGAATTTGGTTATATTGTATTGAGTCAAGGCGGAAGAGCGTTGGGCAAGAATGGTCTTGGTAGCAGAAGAGTACTTGTGTACGGCACCGTAACCACAGAGTCTGGTCAAAAAGTGACTTTTGCAAATGTACATTTGTCTTATAGACTACCGCTAAGAACAAATGCAACTTTGATCGATAACGAGAGTGCTACACTCTTGTCGTGGCTGTCTGAACATCCTCACCCAGTATTTTTAGCAGGAGACTTCAATGCTAAGAATTCTACAAGAATAATAAAATCATTGTCTAACGTATTAAATCCACTGGGGCCCGAGATGAGTGCTCCCACTTGGATTGGGCCACGTTTTGTGCCAAATATGCTCGGTAGAAGAATTGATTTTGCGTTCGCAAGTAATTACATTCAAGTTATTAGTTCGGGCATTTTAGATTCAGGACCTTCAGACCATCGCCCGCTTGTTTATGAGCTGCACATATAACTATTTTGCCTCTAGCAAACGGCTAGAGGTTTTTTACTTGCAAAAACTACTGCAAAGGAGTAGAATCTTAAAAATCCTCGTATCTGGAACACGAAAGGATCAACAATGAGCCCAGATTCGCAAGATGCTATTGAATATAGAAAACAATGCTTGCGCAATAACATAGAAAGGCTTAGGCAAGAATTAGATAGATGTACCCATGAATTGTTAAGACTAGACGATAAAGAGCACGTTCCGTCTCGAGCGTCACCTTAATATTATTGCCCTCGCGGATAACTGCGAGGGTTTTTACTTACCAAACAATGTATAATAATTATAATGAAAAAAGTTAAGATTCGGCACAGCGAAACTCATGCTCGCTCTATAGTTAAGTCTATTACCTATAGAGTAGTGATAGTAATATCGGTGTTTTTAGTTACTTTTTTTGAGACTGGTAGGTTTTATGATGCCGCCGCCATTACCGGTATAACTGCAGTAACTGGCACTATAATATACTATTTTCATGAAAGAATTTGGAGCGCAATAAAGTGGGGCAGAAAGTAACCACAGCGCAACTAAAACAAGAGCTAAATAAATTAGCCGACCCTATACGCGCTGAGTCGAGTGCGTGGTTTTTTAAGACCAACGAGGGTCAATATGGCTATGGTGATGTTTTTATTGGTGTAAGTGTACCCAATCAGCGAAAAGTAGCAAAGCAATTTCATAATCTAGAATTAAACGAAGTCGAGAAACTTATACTTAGCAAAGAGCATGAGTATAGACTTACTGCCGTTATTATATTGGTAGATAAATTTAAAAAAGCCGACACTCTAACCAAAAAACAAATATATGATTTTTATTTATCTCACACTAAATATATTAATAACTGGGACATAGTTGATTCTTCGGCAGGCTATATAGTTGGAGGCTACTTATTGCAAAATAATAAAGACAGCAATGTTTTAACTAAACTAGCCAAGTCTAACAACTTATGGGAGAGAAGAATCGCTATTATTGCTACTTTTGCATTTATTTATGATGGTAAATCTGAGATGACTTTTGAAATTGCCAAACTACTTATAAATGATGGGCACGACTTAATACAAAAAGCTGTCGGCTGGATGTTGCGTGAAGTGGGCAAGAGGGTGAGCTTAGAGAAAGAAGAAGCTTTTTTATTAGAGAACGATCGATACAAAACTATGCCCCGTACGATGCTTCGCTATGCTATAGAACGGTTTGAAGAAAAACAACGCAAAGAGTTCTTGCAAGGTAGCGCTTAAGCTTTTACTTTGCGACCATAATAATTTATAATCAATTACCTGTTGTACCTAAACAAGCGAGGTGTCAATGGTCGATACCGACTCTACTCGTGAGTATTATGAGCTAACAGCTGAAGATTTTAGAATGCCAACATCTGATTTTTGGCTGTATGCTGCAAAACGTTTAACGAAAATGAAAGATATTAATAGCTTACTTGAAATAGGGTGTGGTGTAGGAGCCGAGGCTCGGTTTTTTGGAGACTTAACTAACTACTTCGCCATAGATATTAGTAGAGGGTTCTTAGAGCAAACGCGCCGAAATGCCAATCGGCAACGACTGGCTCAAGCTAATATGCAATTTCTACCTTTTAAAGACTGTAGTTTTGATGCTTTTTGGTGTGCGGCAAGTTTATTGCATATTCCAAAGATAGAAATGAACGGGGTTTTAAATGAAATAGGACGATGCCTCAAACCTGGTTCGGTTGGGTTTATTTCTCTCAAACAAGGCGAAGGTGAAGAATTCGTAACTAATCTTGGTCAAGAACACTTGCCACCAAGGTTCTTTGCTTTTTGGCAATATGAAGAGTTTGTAGAGTATCTAACTAGATCTAATCTTAGGGTAGTTAGATTTTATCGAAAAACCACCCCAGATAGAGCTAATACCTCAAAAAGTATTACTTGGCTCTGCTTCTTTGTTAAGAATCCAATTTATAAAATGTAGCTTTTCTTGTAGTATTGCCCAATTAATGGTAATCTACATTTGCAATTCACGCAGGGCAAAATAAGCCTTCGCGAGAGGAGAAGCGGTGAGAAAATATCTTTTTACTGCCGTTGTGGTTGTACTAACTATTATTGTAGTAACAATCTGTCGGGCGCCTCAAGCCGATACCCGACGCATTAATAAGAATAAAAACAGACAACTTACTCGTAGACAAAAAAGACAATTTGAGAATGACCAATTGGCCGGCTGGCAATTTGATGACTATTGGGTTCAACCAAGTACCCAAGAGTAATTACCTACCACTATCAAAAGATAGTGGTTTTTATTGCGTGTCGCTAGTAGCAGCAGAAGTAGTTTTGGTAACGTAATCGGTGCCCAATATTACTTCAAAATCTACAACAGGGTTTTTGACTGGTTGCGCGGGCTGGGTGACTTGTACGCCGAGTAAATCAGCTAAGTACTTTGCCGTATTTGGTTTGGTGCTACCGGTATAGTCAATAATTTGTGATGTAGTGTAGTCTTTGGTCTCGGCATTACCGATACTCTCAACAGTTATGGGAATAGCGTTTGCTGATAGATATTTTTCAAATTTGAGACTTAACCCGACAGTAGAAGTGCCATTGAGAATAGTCATATTAGAGTCTTCTTTCCAGATTGGTCCCAAGGTAAATATATTGGCGACAAATTTTTGGATGTCTTCAAAACTTCCACCGGCTGGCAATAAATTGCTAGATGTCTTGCTAGATACTAAGAAGCCATTAGGCTTGAGGGAGAACACAACATTTACAAAATCGTTTTTATTAGTATCTTTTGTTAGTTGCTGCAATCTTTGTATATTGTTTAGGCTCAAATCGGTTTTTATATTGTTGCTTGCAGTGCTAATGAGTTGACTCACTTTGCTTGGATTAGAAAGAGTTTGTAGGCTCAAGACTTTATCCCTAACGGCTGTTAAAACTTCTTGTTGGCGCAAAGCGCGTCCAAAATCGTCACCACAGGTACCTTTACGACATCGAGCATACTTAAGAGCTGTAGCGCCATCCATATGTTGTTGACCAGGCATTATTTTGAGTCCGCAACTCTTACCTTCATTTTTTTCGCAAGGATATTCGGGATCGATTAATGCGTCTTGTACATTGATATCAACGCCACCCACCGCATCAACGGCTTCTTTTAGGCCCGAGAAGTTAGCTCGAACATAATAGTGAATAGGTATTCCCAAAGTTTCTTCGATTGTTTTTTGGCTAGTAGCTATGCCATTGGGCGGGTTTTGTTGCTCTCCAAAAGCATGAGCCTCATTTAATTTGCCTTCGCCATCACCATCTATCTTGACTTGCAAATCTCTCGGGAGGCTAACCATTGCCACTTGGGCAGGGTTGGTTTTTGTATTGATACTAACTACCATGTTGGTGTCAGCCAAAGTTTCTCCAGCATGGCCTGGGTCACCAATGCCTAATAGCAAAATATTAACTCTACCATCGGCCTCGCCTTTGAGCTTGCCAAAACCAAATGGGTTGGTGGATATTTTACCAGCCGTTAGATATAGATATAATCCTATGGCTGCAGCTATTATACCCAATACTCCGAGTATAATTAGTATTACTTTCATAACTTTGCGCCAACGTGGTTTGGCTGGTGGTTGTAGATCAGAAAAATCATTACTTAAGTGAGAAGAAGAATCAGGGTCTTTAGGGTCAAAAACAAAATCTGACTTACGAAGCTCTTTTGTAGTGCTCTGGGGTTTATGCTTTTCAGGGTCGTATACAAAATCTGGTTGGGGAGAAACTTCTTTTTTTGACATTGATTTTATTATAACGCAATCTATGCTTATTAGTGACTAGAAATTTATACAATTTTTCGCTATAATCACATCTCAAGTTATGAGTAATAATATTTGGCAAAAATTACAAGAATCTAAGAAGCCGTTCTTTGTGCTGGCACCTATGGACGATGTGACAGATACGGTTTTTCGACAAATAGTTGTAAAACATGCACCGGCTGATTTGATGATGACAGAATTTGCTAATGCCGACGGGTGGTGTAGCCCCGGTAAAAAAGCTATCGCCAAAAGACTAAAGAAGACACCTGCCGAGAAGCCATTAATTGCACAAATTTGGGGTATAGAGCCTCAACACTACTACAAAATGGCTCAAGATATGGTTGAGCTTGGTTTTGATGGCGTAGATATCAATATGGGTTGTCCAGTAAAAGAAATAATCAAAAAAGGCGCCTGCTCGGCATTAATAGAAAACCAACCTCTAGCTAATGAGATAATTTTGGCAACTCAAGAAGGTTTAAGCGGTAAGATACCCTTGAGCGTAAAAACCCGTATTGGCTTTAATAATATTGATACTGAGAATTGGATAAGTTTTTTGCTTAATCATAATCTAGATGCATTAATTGTTCATGGTCGCACCAAAAAAGACCAAAGCAAAGTGCCGGCAAAGTGGCAAGAAATAAAAAAAGCCGTAGAGCTTAGAAATAAACTTTCACCACACACCATAATTGTAGGTAATGGCGATGTATTGACTAAACAAGAAGGGTTAGATCGCGCTAAAGAAAGTGGGGTAGATGGTATTATGGTTGGTAGAGGAATTTTTCAAAACCTATTTGTGTTTTCAGATAACCAGCAGACTAAAGATCTAAGTGATATGCTGGTTATACTAAAAGAACACGTTCTTTTGCATCAAAAAACCTGGGGTAAGAATGGTGAGTATAGATTTGAGCCACTCAAAAAGTTTGTAAAGATGTATGTGCATGGTTTTGCAAATGCAGCCGAAGTTAGAGCAAATCTTATGCAAGCCAAAAGCCATGCCGAACTTATAAACTCAATTGACAATTTGCTATCTAAAAAGTAGAATACTCCCAGCACCTTCTTAGGAGAGGAGAGGCATGCCAGTAAAAGTGATTCTTACTTTGGCGTGTGAAGATGACTATTTTGATTTTATTGATAAGGGTGGGTTGAAATGTATAGATGCTGCAAAATCACCATACCGAGCTATCTCTCTAGACATTCAAGTAGGAAATGAAAAGCCAAAACGAATTTCTAAACTAGGTAGCGCAGCTGCAAGACCTACTAGCCCAGAACTTGAGGTTTTACTTTCTGATTATGATGTGTCAGACTACATTGTAAAACTACTAAGCCACCCGAGAGTTTTAAACGAAAACGGGCAGTGGGAAGACAGGCAAGATTTAAGAATCGAAACTCTCGGAGATTTTCTATTTGCGCCCACCAACGTTCTATTAAGCTTCTATGGAATTAAAAAAAGAAGGCTGAATTATATATTGCGACAAATTGAACATCACCGAAGAATTAATCAAGCTGCAATTGATGATTCAACTAATCACTTCGAGTAAGAAGTGATTTTTAATTTACAAAAACATCCATGATACAATGATTTGTATGAGCAGAGCTAGTCACAAAAAGCATGAGCAAAAACAACAAAATCACGCCAAACGTACACAAATAAAGCACATTGCCGAAGATGATATGCTTACTGAACACAAGTTTGGTACAGAAGTTGTAATTGGGCTAATTATTTTTGCCCTTGGAATGTTTTTTATGGTGCCTTTTTATAGCGCCACAACTGCACCAATTCAACTAGCTATTTTGGCTTTATTCATGCTGGCAGTTTTGGCGTTTATTATTACACATTGGCGCAAGCTAAAAAAACAAAGCAATCATCCACAAATGCCTGCGCTAGAAAGATTTATTTATTTAAGCATAGTGGCGATTTTATCGGTGGCAATATTTGTGCAGGTTTTGACTAAGTCGCTAGACTTGTGGCTAGTTTTTATATTGGTAATTGTGGTACTTCTTAAGATATTTTTACTATCAAGAACAAATAGAAATTAACTGTATGAAAAAAGTATTTATTATAATTGGTACGATATTGTTTATTTCTTTAGTAGTTGCCGTAGCTTTTTATGGCTATAATCGACTAAAAAATAAAAACAATAGTCCTCAAACAAATCAAGTCCAAGCAGATAGTACCGCATCGTCAGAAGAATCGAAAGTACAAAAAAGGGCTGGTACTTACGAAGTCTATGATGTAAGCAAACTGTCTCAAGCTAGCGATGGCAAAGTGGTGTTGTTTTTTAACGCTAAGTGGTCAAAAACTAGCAAGCAGTTAGACCAAGAGCTCAAAAACAATACTTCTAAGTTACCCAGCAACTTTACGGTACTAAGTGTGGATTACGACAAAAACTACACACTTCGTAAAAAATATAATGTACCGTTCGAAAACACCTTTGTGCAGGTCGATGCCAATGGCGAAATTATAAATAGCTGGAGTGGGTCTGAAGATATGGCCGAGATAATTGCCTTAGCGAAGTAGTATAATATTATTATGAATAGACATGTATGCATAACATTCGCTGGGCCTATCGGGAGCGGAAAAACACCTATTGCTTACTATTTGAGTTGGAATCTAAGATTGCCAATTCTCAATAATGATTCTATGCGAGTTGAAACTCAAGAGGATGAAGGCGAATTAATTACCGATGTATACATAAGCAAGAAAGATAAGCGATTAAAAGATATTATTGATAGAAAAATAGATTTTATTTACGATGCTAGTATTGATAGGCAGTGGTCGAGAATAGTTGAGCTGGTAAAGAATAATAATTACGAACTGTATGTTATTAGCTTAGATTTTAGTCTTAAGAAACTTGAAGAAATCTATAAATATAAAAACTATGACCAATTAGATGCTTTGAATAAAACATATCAAGATCATCAAGATTTTTTGTCAAGGTACTCTAATGAAGTAAATTTGAGTCTAACCGATGCCGACTTTGATGACCGACTAGACAAGAGTCTACAAGCTATCAAAAAATGGCTAAGAAAGACCGAGCAATTATGACAAAGACTATTCATCAAACGGTTGAGTTTAACGCCAGCCCCTCACAAATTTTTGAGCTAATAATGGACGCCAAAAAACATGCTGGTTTTACAGGAGCACCGGCAAAAATTAGTCGAAAGATAGGTGATAGCTTTTCGGTGTGGGATGGTTATGCCACAGGCAGAAATATCGAAATCAAAATAGATAAAAAAATAGTTCAGACTTGGCGAGCTAGCGACTGGCCAAAAGGAGTAGAGTCTACAGTAACATTCGAGTTTGAGCCCAAAAACAACGGCTGTGAATTACACTTTATGCAAACAGGAGTTCCAGAGGAGTTCTTTAGTGATATTGAGCAAGGCTGGAAGGATAACTATTGGAGTTTAATGAAAGATTATTTAGATAAATAAAAATCCTAATTCAAATTGAATTAGGATGATTGTTTTATCGAATAACAGTTCCGTGTTTGGAGTTGTAAATAACCTCACTAAGTGCACCAGGCTTGTTGCCATTGTATACAACGATTGGAATACCTTTATCGCCCGCTTGGGTTATTGCTGTCATGTCCATAACTTCAAGTCCACGGTCAATAATTTCTCTAAAAGTAAGCTCGTGAAATCTCACCGCATCTTCATTGGTGCGAGGATCAGAGTCGTATACACCATCAACGCCGTTTTTACCCATATAGATCACATCGCACTCTAGTTCTGCAGCACGTAATGCAGCTGTAAAGTCTGTGGTGCAAAATGGGTTGCCCGTACCTGCTACGCAAATTACCACTCGGCCTTTTTCTAAGTGTCGTATCGCTCGCCTAAAAAGATATGGCTCACACACTTTATCTATAGGCAATGCTGTCATTACGCGAGTCTCAACACCAAGCCCTTTTAGAGCGCTACCCAACGCGCCACCATTGATAATTGTTGCTGTCATACCAAGGTAGTCGGCATCTGATTGGTTGATCTCGTGGTGATTGGCTCCACGCCAAATATTACCCGCCCCAACAACGATAACAACTTGAGTATCGTTGTTCACAACATCGGCAATGTCTTGAGCAACTCTCTTGAGTTCATCGGGGTCGATTACTTCACTAGAACTTCCCTTAAGTGATTCACCAGAAATTTTGACCAAAATTCTATCAACCGGCAAGTGACTGTTTGACACTTCACTCCTTTGGGAGAGGATTTAAGGTACACCGAGTGATAATTTAGCATATAGCTACAATATATGCAATAAAGCTAAGTTTTCTGGTATAATCTTGGCTATGTCAAAAGCTATATATGTATTTTTGTATTATAAATTTGTAGAAGTACCAAACCCCAAATTTGAGACTATGCAACATAAACTAGTCTGTGAAGGAATAGGCCTCAAGGGGCGTATTATTATTGCCTCTGAGGGCATTAATGGAACCGTTGCTGGTACCAAAGCTCAATTACGAAAATATCGTGAATATATGGATGCTCATCCACTATTTGGTGATATTGTTTTTAAACGTAGCTATAGCGGAAATTGGCCGTTTAAGAAAATGATAGTTAGACGACGAGACGAGATAGTGACTCTTGGTAAAAAAGTAGATGTTAAAAAAAGCGGTAAACATATTTCGCCAGAAGAATTTCATAAGCTTATTGAGCAGAAAGAAGACGTTACTATAATAGATATGCGCAACGACTATGAGTATAAGGTAGGGCGGTTTGAAGGAGCAATACAGCCAAACACTCAAAGATTTTTTGAGCTACCTGAAAAAGTTAAGAATTTAAAGGTCGATAAGACCAAAAAAGCATTAATTTACTGTACCGGTGGTATTAGATGCGAAAAAGCCGGCGCCGTGCTTACAGAAGAAGGCTTTGAGGACGTCTGTCAGCTAGATGGTGGCATTGTAAAGTATTTAGAGAAATACCCCAATGGTTACTTTAAGGGCAAAAACTTTGTTTTTGACCAGCGGATGATAACTAATACCGAAACTAAAAGTGGCAAAGAAGTTCTTGCAAAATGCGAGCATTGCCAAAAACCCTGCGACAGATTTGTAGACTGTGCCGACAAAAGCTGTCATAAGCTTTTTATTAGCTGCAAAGATTGCGAAAAGGTTTATGAATGTTACTGTACGGCTAAGCAAAAAAGCATAGCAATAAAATAATATTTGAATTGATAACTAAGTTATTTTTTAACTATTTTACTTAACTCCTCACGTGTAACTTCGCGATCGTCCCATTTTATTGATTTATTGTTGGCAATCATCATGAGCTGATCAGCTCCTTTGCAGGCAATAAAAACCAAATCGCCCGGCTTAGCCAACTTAAGGGCCTTATAGATACCTCTTCTTCTATCTTGAATTAAGAATAAATCTTTGTCTTTGACTTTGCCGTATTTTTCGGCACCTTCAGCTATGTCGTTAATAATCTGCATTGGGTCGTCATCATAAGGATCGTCATCACTCACAACGACATAGTCGGCAAGTTTGGCGGCAATTTTGCCCATCTCAGCTCGTTTCTTTATGTCTCTACCGCCGCCTTGTCCGCCAAATAGTACAATTATCTTATTTTTATCATCAATTAACTGTCGACCGGTTTCTAAAAGTTTTGTTAGGCTAATTTGGTCGTGAGCATAATCGACAAATACTAAGAATTTTTGACCTAAGTTTATTTTTTCCATTCGCCCAGGGATTGTCTTGAGGTTTTTAAAGCCCTCTTGAATTTGCGCTGGTAGCACATTAAATACCTCAGCTACAGAGGTAGCTGCAGCAGCGTTTAGAGCATTAACATTGCCAATTAAATTAATGCGGTATTTATGACCGTTAATCTTAAAAGACGTACCTGTAGAACTTACCTTAAGTTCTGTTGCTCGGTAATCACTCGGCTTATCAATGCTATATGTTAGTCTGTGATCAAAATCAAATAGGCTGTAGTCATTAATATAGGGGCTATCGGCATTAGCAATAAGAACTTTTTCGATATTTTTATGATTAATTATTTTTTGCGAGCTATTTGCTGTAGAAGAGAGCACACGTTTATTGTGTTTGTGCAATATTTCCATGCTTCCTCTGTGGGCAGCCATTATCTCTTGCTCAACTCCGGTAAATATAATTACATCAAATTCTATTCCAATGTGTCTCCATTGGGTTTGTGCTTCAGATGGAACCTCCATCACTACAAAATTACAGCCTTTATTTTGCATTTTGGCTAGCAGGGTTTGCATTTTTTTGGCTCCCGGCATAGTCATATGCCAAGGGTTGGGACTTTCGTCATTACCTATTCTAATATTGGCAGTACCAATTTGACCCACCATATGTCCAGCAGCAGTCAATACTGACCATACAAAGTTGGCAGTAGTAGTCTTGCCTTTGCTACCCACAACACCAATTACAATCATATTGCTAGACGGCTTTTTGTACTTTTTGGCATAAAAAATCGACTCTGGATAATGAAAGTTATCAAGCACTGTTTTTGGTACATATCTTATTAATTTATTCTTAATACTCATAGCTATAGTTTACCACTAACTATTCAATTTTGAGCAATGAAAAAAATAGTAAAAAACATAGCCTTTTTGAGTGCAAATTGCTATACTATACTCAAAGATATGCAAGACTCGCAAGACAACACATTCCCGATTCCGCAAGCAGACAATACACAAAATCAAATAGGGGGGTCTGTGCCGCAACCATCTGATAATCAGATGAACCCTTCTATTATGCCGGGTACCAGCATTAATCCTACCGACACATCTTCGCCTGTACAACCAGATTGGCAGACTGTAGCAGCTCAAGATAATGCTGTTATAAATAACATGCCAGATAATCAGGTTAATCCTGCCCAAAACATGCAAAATGTGCCATCTGCTCCTATGCAGCCCAACCCTGTAGATACTAGTTCTATCGGCGTTAATCCGGCCTTAGGCTCAGACCAATATAGCCAACCTCAAGTTTCTGGCAATGCAAATATGACCGGTTACGAGCAAGCACCAGCTGCTAACCCGCCACTAGCCGAGCCTATGGCTCCTCAACCAGTACAGCCAGACCCTGCATTGCAGGTACCCAGTAGTAATATGCTAGACCTTAGTGGTAATCAATTGCCACCCCAACCACAGCCATCTCCTATGGCTAGTCAGCCGGTTGGTTTTGAACAACAGGGTTCGATGCAGCCAGGGGTAGATGTGAGCCCGATGCCAAATGCTGTAGATAATGCCGGTGTGCCACCAGGGTTTGGAGGAAACTTAGATATTGGTGGTATGGCTGCACCGATGCCACCTCAAAAAAGTAGTAAGAAAAAATTTATTATTATTGGCGCAGTGGTATTGGGCTTTGTAGTTATTTTAAGCTTAATACTATTGCTTACTTCAAGCAGTAAAAAAACTCCAGCAGTAGAGCTCAATCAAGAACAAGTCGAACAAACTCAGCAGGCTACCGAGCAGAGCAGTTCGCCAGCCACAATTCCAGATGGCTACAAAAAAGTAGATAGAGATTGTTTTAGTTTTGGTGCATTTACGCCCAATACTATCAACTTTGCACTTACCCAATGTAAAATTGCCGCTAAGTTTGGCAGTGTTTCGCAATACGATATAACTATTACCGCCGTCACCACTGCAGTGACAGACCTACAGGCTCTTGTTGATCAAGCCAAGGTTGGTACCATAACTTCTCAAAATGATATAAAACTTAACAATGTAGATGCCAAGCAAGTCATACAAAAAGTAAATGGCTTAGATCAGCAAACAATCGTAGTTATACCTGCAAACAAAAATTACCAACTAGATGGCCAAACTATTAATGGCTTTATTATAAATACATCTTACAATGACGATACCGCCAAAAAAGCCAGCGACACTCTTGTCTCGACCTGGACTTGGAAGTAACAAAATACAATAAAGTAGTTGTATAGAAATGATCTTAAGCTCTACACTATAGAGTATGAGTTTAGAACAAAGCGTTTTTATATTAGGCACAGCATATAGCGGCTCTACTTTGCTGGGTAGGGCTCTAAATAGCCATTCGCAAGTTGGATATATAGGTGAATTGTCGCGAGCAAAAGGTTATTTTAAAAAATATCATCTAGATAAAGAAGCAGGTGAGTGTTTAGATTGTATTATTGCTGGTAATAAATGCGAGATATTTAATCGCTCACTAATTAAATCAACTAACGCTCTTGAGTCTATTGATGTTCACAAGGCGCTTTCCGAAAAGATTGATAAACCTATTATTGTAGATGGTAGTAAACACGTAGAGTGGTTGAGAATCGCCACTCAAAAAAATGTAGTACAAAAAAATATCAAAGTAATTATATTGGCTCGTAGCCCAGTTGCTTATATACGGAGCTGTAAAGACAGACAAATTGGTCCTATATGGGTAGAGGCCAACGCCTGGCGAGATACATACTACGATGCATTGCGAACCGTAGCTCAACTCAATCTGCCGCATATTATTGTGCAGTTTGAGGAGTTTTTAGATAAACCCAAACAAACAATGCAACAAATTTGTCGTCTACTTGGTATAAATTTTGAGACCAGCATGTTAGCAAATGAGCCGACAGCGCTACATGCTATAGGAGGTAATCCTAGCGCATACAAAATTTCTGCATCTAAATCCACATTAGTTAAAATGCACAAAAAACTAGGTCAGGTTAAGTTTGATGTAAATCCGCAAAACCTTTATAAAAACAAAGCAAAACCGATCAAGCCTGACAAAGAAGCAACTGGGGCGGTATTTATGACTCCAGATCTTATTAATGTTGCTAATCTTATTGGCTATCGTAGATCACATTTGTTTCCGGATAAATAATAAAAATCAAAAACTTGGTTTTTTTGTTTTGAATCGCCAAATTCTGTAAGCAAATTTATAGTTGTAATAGTTTGCTGAGCCCCATTTCCAACCTTGGTGAAAATAGAAATTTTTAAACTTACTTCTCTTAAATAAGAGCCAGTAATATACTTTTATTTTGCTTTCACCAATATTAACGAGCGGGCAGATTTGCTCATCTAATGTGCCATAATCAAATTTTAGGCTAGCCAAAGTCTCAATAACTTGTTTGCAAGGTTTTTTTAATGTTTTATTTAATAAATCGCTACTAAGTTGGTAGTAAGTATCTGCACTCAAGGGAGACTTCTGAAAATACTCTAAGGCTTGATTAATGCCGTCTATAATATCATTTCGGGTAGGGGAGTCGATATTATCATTGTTTAAAAAACTCTCCCACACCTCTGGCTGGTATAGATACTTATTGTGCTTTGATTTCAAACTATTAAATATTACGCCTTGTGAATTTGTGCTGATATTTGAACTAAATATATTGGTTCCGGTTCGACCTAAGTACTTACCAGTTAATTTGCTTGAATCCAACTTGTTTTCTTTAATGATTTCATGAAACAATATTTGTATAGTGTCGTTCCAGCCTACATCGGCGATAATTACTTTTTGATTTGATTTGTGCGAAATAGACTTCCAAGTACGCAATGCCTCATTGTATTTTTTTTGCCAAATTTTAGAGGCACTATCTAGGTTTAATTTTTCTATTTCGTTACGAGAGCTCTTTGCTCCTACTAACTCCCATTTGTGACTGCCCGGTTGAGAAACTTGCAACGTTGCCAGTGCGCTCGAGTTGGTTTTGCGCCTTAATATTTTTTTGGCAATAGCTAGAATAGAATTAAAGCTAAACTGCTTACTTAAAAGCGAACTATAGGCTTGTATCATAAAATTACGACTAAATTGAGGGTATTTTTTGGCACCTTTAAAACCTAGCTTTTCGTAAAATTGGTTCAATACTTCGCTCTCACTCGTAATAAATGCCACTTGTGAATTGCTAGCAGTGCTATATGTTCCCAAAAAATCTAAGTATCTAATAATTGCTGGTGCAAAAAGCCAGCCCAACCTTTGAGCAGTGTCTTTTGTAGAAGATGTCTTGTTTAGCTCAAACAAACCTGAGTTACGCATATATTTTTTTTGTCGATCAATTGTGTAAAAATATCTTTTGGTTTTGAGTATAGACCCAAAGATTATCTTGCCCATCTTAAGTTTCATTATATGTAAGGGAAGTCTAAGCCAATAAGTACATACGCCTACCCTAAAGGGGTAGAGTTTATCGCCGGTTTTATTGTCGCCAATATGTAATGTAGAGGTAAGCTTGATTTTTGGGTATTTTTTTTGCAACTGCACAAACGATCTGGAACTACTTTTGCCCAAAAGTTCATCTGCCGAGCTTAAGCCTTTGTAGATAAGTTTACTGCCACATTTTTTTAAAAGAAAAGACAAGTCTTGACTGCTCAAATACATATCGCTTACGAAATATATGTCCATACCCTTGCTTAGGTAGGGAATAATTGTTTTATATAATTTTTTATTCAAATACAGTTGTTTAGACTCAAACTCTAGTTCATTATTTTTAATTTTATCTACTAATGTTTTAATTGTATTTTTGCTAGCATTGATGTTTTGTCTTTTTTGCAAACTAATAATAATGTTTTTCACAATATCTTCGTATTTTGTCTCATAATCAAAACCGGTCTCTAAATTTGCCTGACGCAAGATACTAGAATAATAATTTCTAAGTTCAAATATTTGCATTTGGGTAGTTCGAAAACCAGACTTGTTCAATATGTCGCTAGTAGCTTTAGCAAGTTTGTAAAAACGCCAAGGCTCGGGCTGCCATTTTCTTAGCAAGAGTGTATCAAAAATATCTACAGTTATAGTAGAGGGGTTAACTCGATCTATCTTTTGTTTTAAGTAAAAGTAGCTCATGTTATTAACTATATCTGAACAGTTCATTAATCAAAACCATAATAATTTTACTTGAGCAGAATATCAATCAACGCTATAATGCCCTAAAGATGAGAAAAAGATTAATTATTATTCATGGTTACCGAGATAGGCCAGACCATGGTTGGATGCTTTGGCTAAAAGAGCAGGCTAATAAGCTTGGCTACGATGTAGTTGCTCCACAAATGCCTGTAGGAAAAATCCCAAACCTCAGTAAGTGGGTTGGCGTTGCCTCTAGAAGCATTAACCACATCGATAAGCAAACTATCCTGCTAGGCCACTCTTTGGGTACATACACACTTTTGCGTTATTTATCCAAATATAGAGACACTGCACCACACAAAGAAAAAGCCAAGGCATTGATTCTGGTTTCTGGATTTGTTACGCCGGGCAGAGGCAGCGCAGATTTGTTTTTTAAACCCCAGCCAAATATAGATAAGGTTAAATCGAGAGTTGAAAAAGTATATAGCATTATATCCGATGATGATAAATCTGTTTTGCCCGAAAAGAGTCTTGAACTATCTCGTAGTCTCGGTGGTCAAGAAATAATTTTGCATAAAAAGGGTCACTTTTTGAACAAAAATACTCCTACTATTCCCGAGCTTATAAAAATAATAAAAAGCATTGACTCAAATCTGTAAATAGCATATAAATATAGATACCCAAACGCTAGCGAGAGGGATGTACCATGGCGGTATCAACAGTCGATTACGACGACACGTTCACTTCGGTGAGTGAGCGTGAGTGTAGTGCAATCGCTGCAGATGCAGTGAAAGAGGTGCTAAGGCGTCTTGATCTAGGCGAACCTACGCACTATCAATATAGTTGCAGAAGTAAGCTTGAAGGCATAGCGCTTCGTGAAATTCAAGATTACTGCCATAAGAATAGCAAAAATGGCAAGAAGGTTACCAATCGTAAAATTTGTCATTATCATGGCCAGCATGCTGTGCGTGATTTCTTGCGACGTAATAGTTCTTTCTTGCAACCCAATACGTCTACGCCAAAAGTTCGCAATACCAAAGTGATTGATTGTCGTAGCGGCATCGCTCGTTGTACAAGCATATCCTCATAGGATATGCTTTTTATCTACAAAAAATACTTATTAGCGCTATACTTACATATATGAACGATGTAGAAGAAATAAAAAACAAGCTAGATATCGTAGAGATAATTGGTGACTATGTGCCTTTAAAAAAAGCTGGCAGCAATTATAAAGGTATTAGCCCTTTTAAAGCCGAAAAAACACCAAGTTTTATGGTCAGTTCTGAGAAAAATATTTGGCATGATTTTAGCTCTGGTCAAGGTGGAGATGTTTTTTCTTTTATTATGCAGATAGAAGGCATTGAGTTTCGAGAAGCTTTAGAAATGTTGGCCAAAAGGGCCGGTGTAACACTCAAAGCCAGACCAAAAGATAAAAGCAACACTCAGTCTAATACAAAACTTTACGATGCACTTGAATTGTCGATGAAGTTTTACCATTTGCAGTTATCAAAAAATAAAAAAGCGTTACAGTATTTAACAGACGAGCGCGGGCTCAAAGTAGAAACCATCAAACGGTTTAAATTGGGCTATAGCCCAGATAGCTGGAACGAATTAAGAGACTTTTTATTGGGCAAAGGTTATTCAACCAGCACATTAATAAGCGCCGGTGTCATTAAGCAAAAATCTGGTAGCGAGAGCACATATGATGCTTTTAGAGATAGAATAATGTTTCCGATTTTTGATTCTCAAAAAAGGGTAGTTGGCTTCTCGGCACGAGTGTTAACTAATAGCAAAGATACTGCTAAGTATATTAATTCAGCAGAGTCACAAATTTATCACAAAAGCAGTATACTCTATGGTCTTATGCAAGCTAGAGAGGCTATTAGAAAAAAAGACGAAGTTATTTTAGTAGAAGGCAATATGGATGTGGTAGCACTTTCAAATTATGGTTATGAAAATGTTGTAGCCTCTAGTGGCACGGCTCTTAGCACTGAACAGCTCAAAACGCTTTCTAGAATTACCAATAATATTAAATTGTGCTTTGATCAAGACGAGGCAGGAGTGGCCGCTACGGAGCGGACTATAGAACTTAGTTCTGAACTAGATATTAAATTAATGGTGGTGTCGTACAGTGGAGCCAAAGACCCAGACGAACTTATTAAAAAAGACAAAAAAGCATGGGAAAATGCACTCACAAGTGCCAAATATATTGTAGATTATATTTTTGATACTCAACTTAAGAAAAACGATATAAAAACAGCCATTGGCAAAAAACAATTTGCCAAAAATGTCTTACCGATTGTAGCAAAGATACAAGACAATGTAGAGAAAGAGCACTATATTAAGAAGCTCGCTCAAGCTATCGATACACCAGAGAATATTTTAAGAGATAGGTTACAAAAAGACTTCAAATCTAAAGTAGATAAGTCAGAAGAACCACAGATAGCTTCTGTTCAATCAGATAACATCTCGCAACCCAAAAGAAAACTATCTAAAAGCGAGAAGATAGAGCAGCTCATTTTAGAGCTTATGCTCTCGAGCACCGATTATAGAGAGGCATTAAGCGATATAGACATTTCAAATACCTCGTCTCTTCATCGACCAATTTTTGAGCACCTACTAAGCAATCCTGGCGCCAATGCAAATACTATTGCCAAATCATTGCCTAAATATTCTAATTATGTTAAGATACTTTCATTACGGGGAGAACACGTGTATTCTGATTCGTCAGAACACGACGCAAGGCTCGAAGCCTATACCCAGATACACCGCTTGAATAAAATAGAGCGCGAAAAGACAAAACGCCAACTCACTAGAGAAATTGCCACCGCCGAAGCCGAAAAAAATGCTACAAAAGTCAAAAAATTATTAAAAGAATATCAAGCCTTACTAAACGAGGAGTAAATTTTATGCCCAAAAAAAACGAACCAGCCAATGTTAGCGACGAAGAGATTGTACAAAAATCAATCGAGAAGCTAGTAGCCAAAGGTCGACAAAAAGGATTTATTACGCAGCAAGAAATAATGTCTGAAATGCCCGATGCTGAGAATAATGTAGAAGAATTAGATGATTTGTATTCAGCTCTTATTGATCAAGGTGTAGAGGTAGTTGATCAAAAAGACAAAATGATCTGGCACACTGAACCAGAAGAAGATATCGAAGCTGCAACAAGTGATGATTATATAAAAGACATTGCCGACGACTCGGTACGTTTGTATTTGAGAGAGATTGGTAAGATCCCTCTAATATCGGCAGAAGAAGAAGTAGCGCTCGCCAAGCGTATAGAAAAAGGCGATAAAGCCGCCAAAGATGCCTTGGCCGAAGCCAACCTTCGCTTGGTAGTAAGTATTGCCAAAAAATACATTGGTAGAGGGTTAGATTTGCTAGACTTAATAGAAGAAGGTAATACCGGTCTTCTAAGAGCCGTTGAAAAGTTTGATTACAAAAGAGGATTTAAGTTTAGTACCTATGCTACTTGGTGGATTCGTCAAGCTATTACTCGCGCAATTGCCGACCAAGCTAGAGTTATTAGAATACCAGTACACATGGTCGAAACGATCAATAAACTTATTCGTACCCAAAGACGTCTTACTACCGAACTCGGTCGAGAGCCGTTACCAGAAGAAATAGCCAAAGAAATGGAAATTGATGTCGATAAGGTTAACCATATATTTAAGATTAGCCAAGATACAACTAGCCTTGATGCAACTGTAGGTGAAGACGAAGACTCTAGTCTCGGTGATTTTATTGAAGATCAAGACACTGTTAGCCCACACGAGGCAGCTACATTTGAATTATTAAAAGAGCATATCGATGACACTCTAGGCATGCTGACACCTCGCGAGCAAAAAATATTACGTATGCGTTTTGGCCTAGAAGACGGTCGTAGTCACACTCTAGAAGAAGTTGGTCAAGAATTTGGTGTTACCCGCGAACGCATACGTCAAATTGAGGCTAAAGCTCTTACTAAGTTACGCAAGCACAAAGATACCAAACGACTCAAAGACTATATAGCTTAAAACCCTTCACCAAAAAAGTGAAGGGTAATAATAAGTAGTAATTTATTAACTACAAATTTCTATTTGCTCGTCGAGCGCGAATCTTAGCCAAATCGGTTGATTCTTCAGTAGTTAGCCTCTCGCCACTATCAAGCTTAGTCGTTAATTCTGTAAATCTTCGTCCGTCTGGTGTATTGAGCCAAGCTATTTGAGCTTCTCTACTATTAACTGCTTGTTGTGCAGACTTGGCGTCTGGGTTTCTTAAAGGCCGACCTTGTTTTTCAGCTTCTTGCTCATCTCGAATTTTGAGTAAAGCAGCAGTAGTTTCTTCGTTGGCTGGGCCGTAGCCAATATTTACGTCGTCTTCACGAGAAACGCCCCTATCTTTATTCCCAGGCGGAAAAGGCGGTACTCCAGTTGTATTTTGTGGTTCTGGCATGGTTTTTATTATAACCTACTATGCAACTACTTTCTTGCTATAATTAAATCATGTCTAAACTCAAAAAAATCGTTATATTTGACGGCCATGCTCTATTGCATAGAGGTTTTCACGCTATTCCGTATCTCACTACTAAAGATGGCACACCTACCAACGCAGTTTATGGGTTCACCATGATGATGTTGCTGGCTTTGCGCGAACTTAAGCCCGACTTTGCAATTGTGGCCTGGGACGCTCCTGGCAAAACCTTTCGGCACGACGACTACAAAGATTATAAAGCCACGCGCGTGAAAACTGCCGATGAATTGATTGCTCAAATGCCACTTACTAAAGATGTTGTAGCAGCATTTAATATTCCACTTATTGAAAAAAACGGCTATGAAGCCGATGATGTAATTGGTACGCTCTCACAGCAATACTGCAAGGAGTATCAAGTAGTGATTGTAACTGGCGATATGGATGAGTTACAGTTGGTTAACAAAAATGTGAGTGTCTACACTATGCGCAAAGGATTTACCGATACAGTTATTTATGATGCCAAAGCTGTAGAAGATCGTTATGGGGTTACCCCAGATGAATTTGTGGTCTACAAGGCCCTTAAAGGAGATAGTAGCGACAACATACCGGGAGTGGCTGGAGTAGGCGACAAAACTGCTACTGAGCTAGTAGCACAATACAAAACACTCGATAATATTTACAAAAACCTCGACAACCTCAAACCGGCCGTAAAAAACAAACTCGAAAAAGACAAAGATAATGCTTATTTAAGTCTTAAGCTTTCAAAAATAGCTCTCGATCTTAAGCTAGATTTTAAGTTAAGTGATGCGCTTTTGCATGAGTATGATAAAAACAAAGTTTATGATCTTTTTCACAAACTAGAGTTTAAGAGCTTGCTGTCTAAGTTGCCCAACCAAGATATTACTAAAGATCCTATACAAAATAATGGGGATAGCAGTAGTTTTAGCGAGGCCGAGAAATACAATAGAGAACATCTCAAAAAAGCCAAATACCACATAGTAACAAGCCAAGAATTACTCAATAAACTCGTAGCAAATTTAAAACAGCAAAAAGTAATTTCTATAGATACCGAGACAACTAGCACAAATGCTCTAGAGGCACACTTGGTAGGAGTATCGGTGAGTTTCAAAGAAGGCGAAGCTTACTATATACCCGTAGGTCATACCTCAGAAAATCCTCATACTCAGCGAACTTCTGCGTCATCAGCTACGGTTCGCGTTCAACGTAGCGTTTCTACGTCTCACTTGCAAGCCTCGCTTCTTTCTGGAATTTCATCTGAGTATGATAATTTTAAGCTTGCCGATGGTCAATTAGATAAAGAGTATGTTTTAAATTCGCTCAAACCCATCTTAGAAAGTAATAAGATCGGTAAGATTGGTCACAATCTTAAATATGACTATGAGGTTTTTAATGGCTGTGGCATTAAATTGAACAATATTGTTTTTGATACTATGATAGCGGCGTTTTTAATTAACCCCATCGGCAGAGCTCAGTCTCTCTCAGAGTTGGCCTACAATGAGCTTGGCATATCAATGATAGGTATCGAAGAATTATTGGGCAAAAAGGGCAAAGAACAACTCACTTTTAATCAAGTAGAAATTGAAGTAGCTGGGCCTTATGCTGCCGAAGATGCCGATATAGCGTGGCGATTATATAAAAAATTGTCTACACAGCTTAGCCAAGAACCAACTGGAACAAAAAAATTGCACAAACTTGCCGAAGATATTGAGTGGCCACTTATTGAAGTTTTGGCCGATATGGAGATCGCAGGAGTCACGCTGGATGTGAAATTCATGCAAACTTTGCAAACCAAATTTAGCGACCGGTTAGATCAAATTAAAAAATCTATCTGGAAACACGCTGGTAAGCAGTTTAATATTAGCTCTACTCAACAACTCAAAGTGATATTATTTGATGAACTCAAAATTGACACTACTGGGCTCAAAAAAATAAAAACCGGTGTTAGTACAGCGGCCAGCGAGCTTGAGAAGCTTAAGGGTAAGCACCCAATTATTGATGAGTTGTTTGAGTATCGCGAACTGTCAAAATTAATGTCGACTTACGTTGAAGCTTTACCAAAATTTGTTCTAAGCGATAATAAAATTCACACTAGCTACAATCAGACAATAGCCCAAACCGGTAGGCTCAATAGTACCAATCCAAACCTACAAAATATTCCTATTCGTACTCCTGTAGGCAAAGAAATTAGAACGGCCTTTATAGCCAACAAAGGTAATGTTTTTGTATCGGCCGATTATAGCCAAATAGAACTTAGACTAGCTGCCGATTTGGCTGGCGACAAGCCTATGATTAATGCATTTAGAGAAGGGGCCGACATTCATACCCAAACAGCAGCCGAGATGTTTGATATAAAACCGTCGCAAGTAAAGCCCGAACAACGATATGCCGCTAAAGCAATCAATTTTGGGGTGCTATATGGTATGAACACCCATGGTTTGGCGGTGGCGACTGGGTTTAGTTACGAGCAAGCCAAAGAATTTATAGACAGATATTTCAATACTCGTAAAGCAGTGGCAGACTATATAGCTAGCATTAAAAAATTTGCTCACGACAAAGGCTATACCGAGACTTTATTTGGCAGGCGAAGACCATGCCCCGATGTTAGATCAAACAATTTTATTATTCGTTCGGCAGCTGAGCGCGCGGCTGTAAATATGCCTTTGCAAGGTACCGCGGCCGACATGATGAAGCTAGCGATGATAAAAGTGCACAAAAAACTACCTCAAGATGCCAAATTAATACTTCAAATTCACGACGAATTAATAGTTGAATGCAAAGAGTCGCAAGCTAGCGAAATAGGTAAGTTGCTAAAAAGCGAGATGGAGTCGGTACACAAATTCGCCGTACCCATAGAGGTAGAAATTACTACTGGCAAAAATTGGGGAGAGTTATAGTTTTTTTAAAAAGGTAAAACCCCTCACCACATGGGTGAGGGGCAGAAAAACACTAAATATTAATTTAGAGTAACAGATGCTCCATCGAACGTAATTACCGAGTCTGCTGGGAGGGGATAGGGCTCTCCTGCCTTTTCACCGTCAGAGTCACGATCGTATTTCATAATCGGTCTACTCATGTCATCAGCCTTATACCTCTGCACTCGGTTATTGCAGGCGATAGAAAGCCAGGGCTTTTCTTCGCCAGGGTTCTCGAAGGCCATCAGATGCCAATAGTTCATCGAAATAAACTCACTAAAAAGCGACCTAGCAATTTTATGCTCACTAAAGTTCGGTGCGTGTGCTATAGCAACATCCATTGGAACGAAGTGGAAGTTAACAACGTACTTGACCTTAGAGAACTTACTGTTCGAAAGCTGCTTTTGAATGCTTACAGATACTAGCACAAAACCAGCGTTTTCTATCTGGGATAGCAGATTGGTGCAGTTGACCGATCGTGAATCGTCAGAGTCAATTACACTTACGCCAGTTGCGCTATTCAGCTTTCGTGTCAGGTCATAAACAGTTTCATGTCCGACTTCAATATTACTGGCAAGCGCCGGTAGTGTAGTTACCAAGAATCGTACGTGTACTGCCCCAACTTTTACAAGTTGCTTTTGCACCTAAGTCTCCTTTGAATAGAGGTGCGGGGAACTCTAAGATATTATCACATAATAACAAAAATGTCAATAATTATTGACTATTTATTACTTTCGCTTTGCGATATTTATTAGCAGAAGCTCATCAGTACAAACTCAATTTGTAGAGTAATAAATGAAAGAGAGGCCAAAGCCAAGGGGTGTGATAATCTGGCGAGATTAACAGTGACCCCGGTGGCTTGGTAGTAGTATCTAATAATTGTATTAACTGCGACGTCCGCGAGCTCGGTCGAGATCACGCTCGAGAGCACGATTATCGGTGTGAAGCTCAGCATTGCGACGCCGTTCGCGTACAAACAAAGCTACAAAAATTATCGCAACTATCAAGATTCCAAACAGTACCGGGTAATTAGCCACAAAGGCCATTACTAGCACCACAGCAGCCATTGCCATAATTATCTTGAAAAGATTGTCGAAGGCGTTCTGCAAGGGTCTCTCTTTCTGTTAAGGTTTGGCCCAATTTATCAATTAGACCATATTACAAAATAGCATAAAAACTATAAAAAGTCAATAAGTAATAACAAAGTAAAAACCCCTCGCTATAATGTCGAGGGGCAGATTAATTAGGAGTGAATACTCTCAATATAGGGTAGAACCGAGGCTCTGCGAATAGGGTAGTAACGTTCAAGTGTGCGGATAATGTTATCCGAACCAACAGGGTTCATGGTATGAACTACGATTTCGTCAATATCGTAGCCTCGGCCAAAGAAAGCTTCTTCGGCGATATGATCAACCAGTCTCATAATGACATCATCTGGACCTAGATCGTGATCTAGCCACAACTGATGAATTACTGGGTGAGACTGAAGATAGGCAATAGCTTCAGATGACGACTGAACATGCACTACTTCGTCTACATCTGGTACATTCAATATTCTCTCATCATCTACCACAAGTGCGATTTTCAACTTCACTCCTGTTGGCTAAAGGTGCGGAACTTAAAAATTTTAACACCATACAAAACTTTAGTCAATAGTATATAATGTTAGCAAATGCCCGAATTACCAGAAGTAGAAACAGTTAGAATAGGATTGCAACGCCTTTTACCGAATCTCCAAATTAAGAGTGTTACTTTTGATTGGCCCAAAGGGTTCCCAAACTCCCAAGAACTTATCGATAAGTACCTTATAGGCGCTAAGATTATCAAAGTAGATAGACGAGGAAAGGTTATTATTATCGATCTTAGTAGCGACTATAGTCTACTTATTCATCTCAAGATGACTGGACAGTTGGTGTATGACGATGGCAATACTCATTTTGGGGCCGGCCACCCCAACGATAGTTTAGTAAGCCAGCTACCCAACAGATCTACTAGAGTGATATTTACTTTTGTAGGTGGGGCCAAATTGTATTTTAATGACCAGCGAAAATTTGGCTGGATTAAGCTCGAGCCCACCAAAGATCTTTATACAAACAATGTGTTCTTACAAAAGTTAGGCCCCGAGCCGTTAGAAGATTCTTATACCTTCGAACAATTTAATTCTGCACTTCAAAAGCGCAAAAAATCTGCTATCAAAGCCGCGATACTAGATCAAACTGTGCTTGCTGGTGTGGGCAATATATATGCCGACGAAAGCTTGTTTATGGCGCGTATACATCCTGCCTCAAAGGTGCAAGACATCAGTACAATTAAGCTTAAGAGATTATATAATGCTATCAGAGAGGTGATGAAACTAAGTATAGCTCAAGGTGGCAGTAGTGATCGTAACTACGTTGATGCCGAGGGCAAAAAAGGCAGTTATCTTAAATTCGCCAAAGTCTTTCGGCTCAATGGCAAACCTTGCCCCAATTGTGGCAAACCAATACAAAAGACCCGTGTTGCGGGTAGAGGAACACACTATTGTGCTTATTGCCAAAAACTACCCAAGAAATAAAGTGCTATAATAAAACTCAATCGTACCTATCAGCGGAGGTGGTATATGAGGCCATTTCGCAAAATACAATTAGATAAAGATGGTCCTTGCGCCGTATTTTTAGGTCAGGGCAAACGTTGTCTTACATGTGGTTGGAGTGAAATGAATCACTCCGAATCTATGCGTAAAGCTCATGCCGAAGTACGCAAAAGTACCAAAAAGAGCAAGGGTAGATAATATGTGTGTAGCAAATGGCCGTGCCCCACAGCTCAATCCAAGTGGGCCATGCGAGCATTACGCCGGTAACTTATGTACAGGTTTTGGTAATAATGTCGATACGTTTTGCCCTAATTGTGGCTGGATGAAAGCTTACCATAGATCTGCTAGACGTTTAGAAATTATTTCAGAGCTTAGTGTAGACGACACTCTGGCTGTTTATTGCGAGTACCAAAGGTTGCACGATAATGCCTATCATAGCGACAATATTTTAAGATTTAATGTAAAGCATTAATACTACTAGTCTCGAACTATCGAGACTTTTTAAATATAAAAACCTCAACTTTACGTTGAGGTAGTAATTATCTTAAGTTCCGTCGTGCATTCTGGTAGGGGCACCAAAATCGACGACTATTTTATCGCTATCCCATTGGTGAATTCTTTCAGTGCTTGGCGGTTGACCACCGATCCAAGTGAAGTTAGGATTCTCTTCTTTTTCGATCTCGAAGTCTTTTAGGCAACTAGCGGCCATAACTTGCAGCGCATCATTGGCGACATTAAAGTCTTGCACAGCACTACCGCCGCTGTAATAAGTAATAAGAGCCACATTAGAGCCCGGAGGCTTAAGTACGGCACTGCCGCCCCAGCGAGTCCAGCCAGGCTGGTACATCCAAGGGTTGGCGTTGAGTACAGCGCTTGCTTGCAGTCTATTAATAATGAATACTAGTAGTATGATATTTTACTTTTATGGTGAAAATAGCTTTGAAATTGCCGAAGCAGTGAGAAAAATAAAATCTCAATACACAACTAAGACCGGTGGAGATTTTGATATGGACACATTTGAGATGAGCGAGCGCAAACTAAGCGATCTGCTCAACTCTCTTGCGGTAGTACCAATGTTTGTTACTAGCCGGCTACTGATTGTTCGAGACCTTGCTTCTCACAAGCTAAGTAAAGAAAAATGCGAAGAGATTTTGCAGGCTGTATCTGATACCACTAATATAGTATTGATCGATAGAGAAGTAGATAAGCGTAGTGCGTATTTTAAAAAGATGTCTTCATTAAAGACCGCTAAAGAGTTTCGACAGCGAACGCCTGCTCAGTTAGTAGGCTGGTTGAAGAAAGTAATAGAACAAGCCGGTGGCAATACAGACAATAGAACAATAAGCTTGCTCATAGATGCAGTTGGTAACGATCAGTGGCAACTCAACTCAGAAGTGCAAAAGCTTATAAACTACAACTCAACTATTACTGCAGAATCTATAGAAGATCTAGTGGTACCCAACATTGACTATAGTGTTTTTGTAATGATAGACAATATTATTCGACGTAACCCTAAAAGAGCAATTGAGATATATGAAAGTCTCAAAACCAGATCAGAACCCGATCAAAAAATTCTTGGCGCCATCACTTATCAATACCGTGTATTGGTACTAGCCAAAGACAATGAAGGCAAAAGCAATGCGTGGGTTAAGACAACCAAAACATCTCCTTATGCTGCCACCAAAGCTCAAAACATTGTTAAAAAACTAAGTATGGCGCAATTAAAAAAGGCCTACGGGTTGATTGTTGAGGCCGATTTTAATATTAAGATTGGTAAACAAGAGTCGCAAGACAGTCTTGAAGGTTTAATAGTAAACCTTAGTAGAATCTAACTACTTTTTGCTGGTAGTTTTCTTGGCAGTCTTTTTGGCTGCTGGCTTAGTAGCTTTCTTTGCAGGAGATTTTTTGGCTCCGGCTTTTTCGGTGCCAAAAGGTTGTTTGGCTACGGCGTTGTATCTAAGGGTAAGTCGAGATTTGCGTCTGGCAGCGTTACGCTTGTGTAGGGTACCTTTTTTTACGGCTTTGTCTATTTGAGCAATAGCTGCAATTAGGGCTTGGTTAGATTTAACATCACCTGTAGCAATTTCGGCGTTTACAGCCTTGGTGTGTTTTTTGACAGCCGATTTTACCGCAACATTATATTTGCGTCGTGCTTCGGCTTGTTTCATTCTTTTTTTAGCTGATTGAATTATAGGCATTAAGTTTTATTATTCCTTTTATTAGAAAGAGTTATACTAAAAATTAGTAACAGCAGTTATCATAGCAAATTTTACAGATTATGTAAATAGTTATCTAGCTCATTTAACTTGCAAATATTAACAATATGTTATACAATCTCCAAACACCCGAGCTGTACGCAAAGAGAAAGGCTTTTTGGTGTCCGAGAGAAAGTCTGTACCTATCAATACTGATGCAGTAACTCATATCAAAAATATTGGGCCACTTTTGATGGAACTAGCCGAGCAGGCAGCCGACAAGACAAGCAGTGACCCACTTAGTGAAATTTTAGAAATTACTGTAACAGAAATACCTCCTACTGAGTTTGTTGACTCTATCTAGTATTTGCTCTTCTTATAGTTATCTGTAAGGGGAGCATTTTATTTTAGATACAGTGCGTCAGCAATTTTATAGTATCTTCCGCCAAGCTTTTCTAAATAGCTTACTAGGTTAGAGTTTACTTTACTCAGCATTGCTGGGCCGCCATTAGTTAATGCAAATATAATAGTGTCAATTCCTTCATTGCCCAGAACATCTGCAGTAGCGATCTTTGCCACCGAACTTTCGTATGGTGCTCTTATCTTAGTTTTTACTTGCATAGGAAACTTTTTAATACCTACCTTGCCACCAACATGTTCTACCATACCCACTATCAGGTCAAAAGACATGCGCTCTGTATTTTGCCCAGCTACTTCGGCATTTTTGCTTATGCCATCATGCGGAACATCTTCTCTCAAAGTACTTAATCGAGCGCTATATATTTCGTCCCAGTTTTGTTTTGCCAAAAATACTTTTTTACCCAAACAAGCAAGGGCTATTTCTGATCTCCAGCCAAGAAGTTTTGTTTTTTCAGTCGTGCTTTCAAAAATTTGCTCTACACTTTCTAAGATATTTTTAATCTCATTTAGCAGTTTTTGGGTTTCTGTTGCAATAAAATTATCTGGCACGTGACGTTCGCGGCATGTTTTGAAAAAGTTTTGAAAAGCTATATCTAATGCAATAGCTCTACAGTCAACCTTTAGACGAGCTTCTTTTGGATTATTCTCGATAGTTTCTAATTCAATTTGGGCGAGTTTTTGCAAAGTCGCGTTTCTAAGATCTGTTGGGTCGGGTAAGCCAGACTTGTCTGCTGTTTCATCTATCTTCTCTGCAGCCTCCAAATATATTTGGCATGCAGTTAATTTTTGATTAAGTGTAGCGCCCTTGTCGTCCTCAATCATTTTAGCTGCTTTTAGTAGGGAAGGCGCTGCACCTACTAGTTCATTAAGACTGCCTAGTTGCTGATACCATTCTATTGCGACTCCAGCGCTAGGGGGGTATTTAGGGTGTTTACCTTCAACTGCTTTTTGAAGATTTTGTAATTTTGCGTGGTTACTTTCGCAAAAACGTATAAATGTTGCTTGTAATTTAGGCTTATCATGGTACTTTATCTCTGCAGCATCTCTAAGCCTCATCCAGAAATCTAAGAAGTTTCCGGGCTTAATTATTTCAGTTAGGGGAGTTTTTTCGCCAATTGGTGCAGTCTGCTTTACGCCGTCAGTTAAGTCAATAGTGGGCTGCTCAACTTCATGATCTAATTCGCTAGCTTGTGTTTCAGTATTAGGCATAACAATTTTATTATATCATAAGCAAAATGCCGATATTTTGAGCATTATTACTATTAACTTTTGTTGACAAATATTGACAACAGCCCAAAACTATGATAGCATAAGCCTTATGCAAATAATTGAACTAGCTGCCAAACTCCAATCTGTAGGCTTTAGCGAAAAGCAAGCCAAAGTTTACGTGGCAGCATTATTTTTGGGCCCTAGTGCCGTACAAAAAATCGCTGAGCAAGCCGATGTAAACCGAGCTACAGCTTATGTAATACTCGACGAACTTGCTCAGATGGGGCTAGTAAGCGAGAGCACTCAAGGCAAAAAAACCGTTTTTGTGGCCGAACCACCAGAAGCCATCGATAGATATTTAGAGAATCAGGCGACTGAGGTAATGAACAAAAAAAATGAACTCAAAAACTTATTACCAGGTCTTAAAGAGGTATCTCGTGCTACCAGTGATGGTGACGATGCGCCAGTTGTGCGTTTTTATAAAGGCGAAGAAGGAATTAAAGTACTTAGCTCCTACTATAAGCGTAAATCAAAGGTAGGGGATGAAATATATTCTTTAACTAACGTTGATGAAGTTTTAAAAATTAACCCAAATGTATTGATTGAGAACCCTAAAAATAGAATGCGTAAGAAAATTGCTAGTAAACTAATTTATTCATATTTAAATGGCGAACTTAAGAGCGACAGATCAATTTTACGCGAAACTAAAAAAATAGATACACCCATTAAGGCTGACTTAAACTTTTATAAAGGAGCTGTTGTAATTGCTACTTATAGAGGCAAGGATGCATTAGGCCTTGTTATTGAAAGTAAGGAAATCGCGGGGGTATTGCGACAACTTTTTGAACTTGCCTGGAAGAATCAAAAGTAAAATATTTTTTGTTGTCAAATACTATTGACAAAAAATAGTTAAACTGTTATATTGGTAAAAGCTGTTCTCGCTCACTTCTCTAAAGGGGGGGTAATACATGGACGGGATCTGACGATCCTTTCTTCGCCCTCAAGAGAGGGCAGCGAGGAGCCCCAGGAAGGTCCTGGGGCGGCCCAAGTGGTAACAGCTGAACACTGGAGAGGAAAAGGGATGGAAGGAATTTGATCCTACCAAATTGCGTCGAGATTGAGACTCTCGGCCACCCACCCGCCACACAGTCACTCATCACGCAGACACAGCAGTGCGGCAGAAAAGTCTCCCTCTAGCAGGCGCGACACTTTCGCGACCGACACAGCTGGAGTGTAAGTATTACCGATCTCTGCCATAGTAATTAAGGCTCTATATCGCCATTACTACTGGCAACACCATATCACCCGACATTAATGTCGGGTTTTTACGTACAAAAAAACTAATAAACCTTACAAAAATATTTGTTATTAACACAAAATATAGTATTAGCTACAGGAAAGAAGTTGCAAACTCTAAAAAAAGTGTAAATAAGTATTGACAAAAATAATATTCTTTGCTATACTACCCAAAGTACCTTTTACCTGTAATAAATTGGTAGGCACACATAGAGCATTTAAACAGTGATTTGTGTATGCCTACCAAGAGAAAGAAGAAGGTGGAACTGAAGCGCTGTGTCGTAGATGACACGGTGCTGAAGTACACCGGCTGGGACGCGACTCGGCAGAGGATCTGCCCGAGTTGTGGGCGAGGGTACCCGTTTGGGTCCTTCGCAGACGACGAGGTTGACTACAACCACGTTGAGCCTGTGCCCCCACGCCGGTCGCCACAGCTAGTCACTCAGTGACTTGAGGGGGATTGACCTCCCTGGCAACAGAAGTCAAACCGAGAGAAAAAGAATCGGTGAGACAAGGTCTGGGGTAGCTCCCACAACAAAGCTGTGTTGTACCTCGAGGGTATAGTGGCGCCCTGTTTAAAAAAATCTCGCAAGAGATTTCCACTGCTCGAGCTCACGAGCTAAAATCAGCGCGCCACATAGAGATGACGCTCAACCTTCCCTTGGAAGGATCTCTACCCCTAGTGTTTTTGCCCTAGGGGGCAGTTCTGCTGGTAGTGCCAGCACTGATGAGTTCGGCAACCCATGTTGCCACTTAGAACGAAAACTGTACTTTGCTATATTGCCACAGTCTGTAATGCGCCAGTGTCATATATTAAAAAATTATTGTGGACAGATTGGTAATGTCATTACGGACTTTGGCAGTAGCAAATGGTTATTGCAAATAGTAGTACCTACAAAATAGCATTTGGCTTTCAAGCTTAGTACACCAAACATTGTATTGAGCCTGAAAGCCAAATGCTTTCAAAAAATTAGGTTGAGGGTCATGGCGGGACCGCTGCCTCATCTCAACCTTGCTGTAAGAGCTTCTTCGTCGCTACTCGACACGATCGGGCCGATGGGAGGTGGGGAGCCTTACAGCTAAAATCGCTGCCACGACAATCTGCTTCCCGGCGTTACAGGGGAGGCTTCATCTAAAACGGTTCGCCGGGTGAGGATGAAGTTCTGCAGAAGCGCTCGCAGACAGTAGGGAGGTAAGTAATGATCCAGCCTGCGGAGGTATACTCCGACACCCGCAAACGGGTGACCTCGAGAGAGGTGGGTAGTAAAACAATTGGATCCGGGGACCCTAGTGGCTTAATGACGACATTCCTTCCCCGGTGCGTGAGCGGGTGAAACCGCAAGCGTTCGCGAAAGGGAGTGTCAAGCTCGTGGCGGCTCGTCGCTCTTCGTCTGCCGACGGATTGAGCGCAGCTGCCCAAAAATCTCTATCCTGCTCCGAAGTGCATAATGATGCATGCGCAAGAGAGGGTAGAGTTGATCAGGCTGAGATGCATCAGCAAATCCTGATCCGGGCAAGGAGACATAATGCCTGAGCCTAACCAGACGGCTCAACCATCTAGCGAAAGCTCAGTACAGCTAGGTGTTGTCTCATCACCCCTTCGGGGCTCCAACTTTGTTGGGGTCTCGGAGGGTCTCAACAAAAGTTTTTGAACATTTAACTAGTTCGAAAGTTTCTGTCGGGATAGTCCCGAGATGTTCCTTACGACCATTTCTCATGCTCACTCAAGCACAGCTGGGTTTTCTAGCTGATACTACTTGAGCAACTTAAAACGAGAGTAGTAGCTTTGGAGCGACTCGTCTATCGCAACCGCGATAGTTTAGGCTCACCCTTGCTTGAGGTGAACTTAGCTCTTTTTCTATTTCTACCTTTATTTTTCCGACGAGAAGAAGGAGAGTGCAATGGAGGATCCCGAGATGGAACTCATGTTCGACCTTGCCGAGCAGATGATCCTCGAGATGACTGCTGAGGGCATGAGCCCGGTCGAGATCTGCATGGAGTTCTTCTTGAGGGGTCACGAGAGTGGACATGCGTGTGCCGAAGCACACGATACCCTCCCAGAGAACCCCAAGGTGTCGGCTGGCTACCTGTAAGTGCTGGCAACCGGTCTGAACCGTTTGGTTCAGACCCCGACCAAAGTCTACTCTGTGCAAAGTAGTTTTTGGTTGGGTAAAACCGATAAGTACCCTTAAAATATTGTGTAGAGAATCGTGCATGGTGAGCCCCAATAAGTATTTTTGATTAAAAATACTTATTGGGGCTGATCGGTATCGACATCCTTGCAGAAGCTATATTGCGACCCGAGTTGCTCAGACTCGTAAAACGGGGCACCCCAACAACCGCGGCCTAAAACCCAAAGTTGTTCGAAAATCGCACTGAGTGCGAAGATTCGGGGCCATCTACCACAGCCTGGCAACAGAAGTGGAGGTGACAGCTGGCAAAGACCGCTGACTTACCCAGAAAGTTGGGTTGACGATTCGGAAAGACGATTCAGCAAGCCACCCAGGCTGGAGTAGCTGAGAACTCAAATATTGGGAATGGTCGTAGCGATGTAATTTTTCTGTAAGGCTGGACGGGGGTTCGATTCCCCCCAGCTCCACAAAACCCCTTAGGGGCCTCATTATTTGAGGTCCTTAAGGATCTCAACAAAAAAGTTTGAATAAAAATGGTATTCGAAAGTTTTTGTTGGGAAGATTTCCCGAATCGCACCTTGAACGGAGGAGATGAAATGTTCGAAAAGTTCATTGAAGTCTTGCGAGACAGTGTTGGCATACCCGAAGATATCTCAATAGACAATTACCTTGAGACGCTAGGGATTCCTGATGACTACCCAGAGTTTATGAGGGTAGAGGTTACGTGGGATGGCTGGTACTCAAGTTGGAGTATGAGTATTCGTTTTGATACCCAAGGGCGCATTGTAGATGAAGTAATAAATTTCTCTGCACATTGCGAGCCCGATACGCGAGATAAGGTTTTAAGAATTTTTCATTTTACTCCAAAAGATAATGTTGATGTAGCTACTGAGTTTGCATTTGCTAGACTCAAGGCGCTTGCCAAAGACGACGAGTTCGATGTTGTCTGGGAGTGGCATAAGCCTACCTTTGTGGGTAACTTTGATGCTAGCTGGGACGATCTTTCCTGGCAAGATGCAAAAATTTTGACTAGCTAATTTTTAACATTTAACAAGGCTGTAGGAATGCCTCCAAATTCCTATTGGCTCAAGTTTTTTTGAGCCCCTACCAAAGAATATATTTGAAACTATGTTTTTTGGTGGGGTGACAACATCAGGTTGTCGCCAGCACCCAGGAGACCCAAGTGCGGTCATTCGTATTGTTTGTTGCAGGTACTGTTGTACTAATTTTTTCGGTTGGTCTAGCTGCTGATAGCAGTTTTGCCAACGATGTGAATATTACTGATAGTATGGCTGCAATAGTCTGTTTGATCGGAATTTCAATTCTGTTCATCGGATTGCTTGTGTTTGGTTTTTATGACTACTACCACAGTAGCTCCAACGAAATACTTGGTAGTGCGCTGATGGTTTCTGCGGCCTTTGGATGGACGGCAGCATACGTGCTCATAACTCTTAACAATTGGATTGGTGCGATTTTGTGCATGATTCTGGGCTTTGGGCTGATGCTATGGTCGGGCTCTGTAATGCTAAGAAATCACGATAACGATACCATCTAATTTCATTTAATACTAGCCTAGCTCGTGGCTTATAAACGAGCACTCGCCCCTGTAGCCAAGTAGGCAAGGCAGCGGACTTTTAATCCGAAGATCGTGGGTTCGAATCCCACCGGGGGCACAAATACATATTCTCTCACTGCCTAAATGGCAGTGGGGGATTTACCAAAGTTTATTACTATTGTAGGTTTTGGTAAGTACTACATAGTATTGACATAAGCGTTTTGTTTTGGTATAATACTGCATTGATAATAAATTTTTGCCAATGAACCAAGAATTAACCCCAAAACAACAAGCTGTAGAGCTAATAAAGCAAGCCAGCCACATCTTACTAGTAAGTGGTAAGCAGCTAAATAACGACCAGCTAAGTGCCATGGTCGCTTTAGAGTTAATACTTAAACGGGCTGGCAAAAATGTAAGTGCCATTGCTACAGGAGAGCTACCCAAAGTAGCTAAGATACTCGATACCAAAGTTATTAGCCGCGATCTAACAGGCATACGTGATTTTATTGTTCGCCTCGACACTAGCAAGGTAGAAGTAGATAAATTACGTTATGAGGTAAATGAAGACAACTTAGAAGTTATAGTTTCGCCATTTGCTGGTAACTTTACTGCCGATGATGCAACTTTTGACTATGGAGCTTATAAGTTTGACTTGGTGATTGTTCTTGGTGTAAGCCAAATATCAAAAATCGACTCAATCTTAGAAGAAAACCCAACTATTTTCGATGGATTACATCTTATTAATATCGACTCTCACCGAAGCAATGAGCTGTATGGAAGCGTAAATTATGTAGAATCTCAAGCCGGTAGTGTTTGTGAAATGCTTGTGGGTGTTATTGAATCAGTTGCTCAAGGTATGATTGACTACCATGTGGCTACGGCATTGCTAGCCGGTATAATGGGTGCCACACAAGGGTTTACCGGACCTAATACAACTGCCAAAAGTTTAACTATTGCTGCTCAAATGATGAGCGCCGGTGCTAAGCAACAAGAGATAGTGCAAACATTATTTACTCACAACAACAACTCGCAAAACCACACAAACAAGAGAGAGATAAATAAGCCCAAAGCTAATGTTTTTGAAAAAAACTCTCAAAAAACCGAGACAGTAGCCGAAAAACTCAAAAAACAAGGCATCGAGCTTTCGCAAGAAGGTTTGGTAGAGAATAAATCTCAAGAAATAATCAAACAAGAAGTTTTAGAAGACGAAACTAGTAGCGAAGCCAAAGAATTCGAGGATAAGAAGAGCCTAAAAAAGTTCAAAAATCCACGCCCGGAAAAATAGCCATTGGCAATTTTAAAGGCCGGTTTTTAGACGGCGAAATAAAATCTTTTTAGTACTCAAATATCTTGAATAATATTCAATAAAGTGGTATTATATAGTTGATTTGCCACTGCCTGTGGTAATTGTAACTTCAAGAGAGGGAGTGAAGCTAGATGATCGATCTAAGCTCGAACTGTGTATTGATGATAGAACCAACAGGTGATGCATCGGCGGAACCTGTTATTGATATCTACACACGCCGTATGGCCGCCGCTTGGCGCGACTCTATACCTAGTGAGTACGCCTTTCGTGGTGTACATTTTTGTAAATGTGGTGTGCCCAGTGATAATTATGATCACTTCGTTTGTGGCCTTACTACCAAAACAAACTCTCTTTGCGTGCACTATCTGGCTTTTCATCGCGATGAAGTCCCATTTGAACAGCTAGAACATGTTCTTAGCCTTACCGATGAAGAAGTCGAACCTACACATCATGAGCTAAAAGACCCCAAGGCATTTGCGTGGGATAGTAGCTCAAACGATATCTAAAAATATTCTCCAACCAGTAAAGTTGGAGCTATTACTAAGTTTATTAAAAGATAGTAATTTTAGCAGTAGATGAAACCAGGAATACAACTCATAAACAAACCACGAGGACGCAGTAGCTTTAGTATGGTGGCGCAAGTGCGCCGGATTAGCGGCATTAAAAAAGTTGGCCATGCCGGTACGCTCGATCCACAAGCTGAAGGCCTTTTAATAGTCTTGGTGGGTAAGGAATATACAAAAAAAAGCGATGAGTTTTTAAAACTCGATAAAACCTATGAGTTTGATATTAGTCTTGGCGAAAACAGCACTACAGGTGATGTCGAAGGAGAAAAAACTACTGTATCAAGCATTGAGCCAACGAAAAAACAGATAGAAGAAGCACTAAAAAAGTTTGTAGGTAAAATTTCACAGACTCCACCACAATATAGTGCTATAAAAATAGATGGCAAAAGAGCTTACAAATCGGCACGCGAAGGCCAAAAAGTAGTTATTGAGCCTAGAAATGTGAATATTTACAATCTAGAACTAAAAGACTATAAATACCCAAAAGTGTCTCTTAGCGCAGATGTTAGCTCGGGTACTTATATAAGGAGTTTGGCCGAAGATATTGGTAAATACTTAGGTACTGGTGCTTATTGTACAAAAATTGTACGCACCAAAATAGGCGACTATAACCTAAAAGATGCAATAAAACTTGATTAATATGACAAAATCTGCTAGTATTAGGAGGCAATATGTTAACTACTACACATAAGAAAAAAGTAATAACCAAACATAGTCTTCACAAGAAAGACACCGGATCTGCAGAAGTGCAGATAGCTTTGTTTACCGAAAAAATAAACGAACTTACTGGTCACCTCAAAGAGCACAAAAAAGACAATCATAGCCGTAGAGGGCTACTAGCTATGGTAAGTAAACGTCGTCGTTTGCTCGATTACTTAAACAAGAAAGACCCTAAACGTTACGAAGCAGTTATCAAAAAACTCAAACTTCGTCGTTAAGTTCTTACAAAAGTATTTAATGTATCGTTAAAATATTGAATAATGTAAATATACATTGATGGTTGGTGGTAGAGTTGTTTTATCAAATTATTATAAAAGCATAATAAATTTGATCAATGAACTCTCTTATCAATCAAATGATATGTTACAAATATAGAAAGATATAAACTTATATGAAGATAGTTCATCCTTTTGGGGGTAAACACATTAAACTCGAAACCGAGTTTGCAGGTAAAAAACTTATATTAGAAACAGGTTTGTTGGCCTTTAGGGCCGACGGGGCCGTAACAGTTCGTTATGGTGATACAGTATTACTTGCTACTGCCGTAGTAGCACCTCAAGCCAAACCAGATTCTGACTTCTTTCCGTTACTCATAGATTACGAAGAGCGAATGTATGCTAGTGGTAAAATATCTGGTAGCAGATTTATGAAACGCGAGGGTCGTCCTAGCGATCAGGCAATTTTAAATAGCCGACTTATTGATAGACCTATAAGACCATTGTTTCCAAAAGGGTTTAGAAACGATGTACAGATAATGATTACGGTACTAAGTGCCGATTTGAGCCACGAGCCAGATACAATAGCCGTAATTGCAGCAAGTTCGGCCTTAATGCTTACTGGCGCGCCTTTTGATGGCCCAGTAGCTGCGGCTAGAATAGGCAAAATTGATGGTAAACTAGTAGTTAACCCAACTGTAAGCGAACAAGAGAATAGCGATCTCAATCTCACGGTAGCCGGTACAAGCGACGCTATTATGATGGTCGAAGCCGCTGCGCACGAAGTAAGCGAAGACGAGGTAGTAAAAGGGCTCGAACTAGCTGTTAAAAGCTGGCAACCAGTTATAAAACTACAGCAAGAGTTAGTAAAAAAAGCTCAAGTAAAAACTATGGAGTACGAACTATTTACTCCAAATGAAGAAGCTTACAGTGCCGTAAAAGAACTGTTACAAAAAGATCTTGGAGAGCGAATTCGCCACGAGAACAAACAATCTCGACACGAAGCGATTGCCGAACTTGAAGAAAAAGTATTACTCGAGCTAGGTACTCTACCTGAAGACGTCGAAGACGACGACAAAACACGATATAGTCACAGCGAACTAAAATTTGCTTTTGAAAAACTAATCGATAATGAAATTCGTAGAGCAGTATTAGAGGAAGGTAAACGACCCGACAACCGTAAACTAACAGAAGTGCGACCTATATCTGGTGGCGTAGGTATTTTGCCTCGCACCCATGGCTCGGCAGTGTTTACGCGGGGTACTACTCAAGGTCTTACAGTTACTACGCTTGGGTCGGTATCAGATGCTCAGCTTATTGATACCATGGAGCAAGATACTACCAAACGATACATGCATCATTACAATTTTCCGCCCTTTAGTACTGGCGAAGCTCGACCAGTTAGATCTACTGGTAGACGCGAAGTAGGACACGGCTATTTGGCCGAAAAAGCTCTCGTGCCAGTTATTCCAGAGGTAGAAGAATTTCCATACACCATTAGATTAGTTAGCGAAATGCTTAGTAGTGCTGGTTCTACCTCTATGGCTTCGGTTTGTGGTAGCACCATGAGCTTAATGGATGCTGGAGTGCCAATTGCCGCACCGGTGTCTGGTGTAGCTATGGGCTTAATGATTGATCACGACAATCCTAAAAAATACGTCATTCTTACCGATATTCAAGATGCCGAAGATTTTGCGGGCGATATGGATTTTAAAGTAGCTGGTACTCAAAAAGGTATTACCGCATTGCAAATGGACATTAAAGTAAAAGGCATTTCGTCTTCAATTATGTCGGACGCTCTGGCTCAAGCCAAAGATGGTAGAGAACATATTTTGAGTAAAATGCTAGAAATTATCGACAAACCCCGAGCCGAAGTTAGTCAATACGCCCCAAGAATTACCAAACTTACGATTAACCCAGAAAAGATTAGAGAAGTTATTGGTAAAGGTGGCGAGATGATACAAAAAATCACAGCCGAAACTGGAGTAGAAATTGATATTGAAGATTCAGGATTGGTTTTGATATATTCAGAAGACGAAGCTAAGGCCAAAGCCGCCAAAGATTGGATAGAATCTATTACTGCCGAGGCCGAAGTAGGCAAAACCTACAACGGTAGAGTGGTAAGAGTGATGGATTTTGGAGCTTTTGTAGAGATATTACCAGGTAAAGAAGGGCTGGTGCATATTAGCCAGTTCTCTGATGAACATGTTAAAAACATTAACGACGTTACCCATGAGGGCGATGAATTTAGAGTTAAACTTACTGAAATAGACGAAAAAGGTAGATTGAATTTATCTAAGAAACTCGCTGATAAATAGTCGACATTCCAGCCGCGCTGATACAAAATTGGTCGGCGTCACTGGGGTGAATATGACAACAGAAGAAAAGCAGAAAAAACTAGACGAAATTGCAGAGAGTATTATTTCTCGCGATTGCGGTTTAGAAATCGCTAAAAGTTGTCTCAACCCAGTACCGGGCGATGGAGACCCAGATTCACAATTGATGTTTATTGGTGAAGCACCAGGTGCTCAAGAAGACAAACTGGGTAGACCATTTGTAGGGGCTAGCGGTAAGTTTCTCGACGAAATGCTTGAAAGTATTGAATTGCGTCGCGATGACGTTTTTGTGACGAATATCGTTAAGTTTAGACCACCCGACAATCGAGACCCCAATGCCAAAGAGATAGAGGTGTGCTTGCCGTACCTTTTGGCTCAAATCAAAATTATCCAGCCCAAACTGATAGTTTTTCTCGGCCGACACAGCATGAATGTGTTTTTGCCAGAACTTAAGATAAGCGAAGCCCACGGAAAAGTTTATAAAAGATCTAAGTTGGTCTTTTTGCCACTTTATCATCCGGCTGCAGCTCTCTATAACGGGGGAATGCGCAAAACATTGCTCGAAGACTTCTCAAAGATCCCGACTATCTTAAAACAGCTATAAACTTTAAGTTTGTTATTTCAATTGTAGTTGAAAATTACTCGACTATAGCTGGAATGACAAACGTCATAACTAATAATTAAAAGTGCTAAATAATAGCACAAGTAAAGGAGAAAAATCCAAAAGATGGATTCAAACAAAAAATCATTAAATAGCCGCCCTCTAACCGCTCAAGACTTGAGTGGTAGAGAGGCCAAACCAGCTCGAGCTGCCAACCAAAACACTAATCAAAGCGCCAATAAAAGTGCTCAGTCGCAACAAAAGCCTAACAGCAATCAACAGCAACCCAATAAAAAAAGCTACAACAATAATAATAAACAGGGTGCTAATAACAAGAATCGACAGGGTGGTGGCCACAGAGGCAGTAACCCTCACGCTATGCGTCGTCGTTACGACCGAGGGCCAGCAGTGTTTTCTGAAGGAAGCTTTAATGAAAACAGCAACGGCAACAGCTTTAAGCCAAAACCGCAAAAAGTAGGTATGAGCAAAGCCGATGCCGGTAAGCTCAAGATTATTCCGCTTGGTGGTCTAGATAAGATTGGTAAAAACATGATGGCGTTAGAATACGAAAACGACATTATAGTTATGGACCTTGGCTTTATGTTTCCTGGCCCAGACATGCCCGGAATAGACTATATTATTCCAGACACACACTACTTAGAGGAACGCAAAGACAAAATTAGAGCTCACCTTATAACTCACGCCCACATGGATCATGTAGGAGGCATACCTTTTATTTTGCCTAAACTACCAGCACCAATATACGCTGCAAACTTTACTACCAAATTTATAGAGCGACAACTAGAAGAATACAAGCTACCATTTAAGCCCGAAATTCGCACCGTCAACCAAGACTCTGGCGAAAAGATTCAGCTAGGAGTTTTTCAGGTAGAATTTATTCGAATTACTCACTCTATACCAGACGCATGTAGTATTGCTATAAAAACTCCAGTAGGCACAATTGTAAATACTGGTGATTGGCGATTTGATGACGACCCACTTTCGGGCAAGCCTAGTAACAAGACTCGACTCAAAGAGCTTGGCGACGAAGGTGTGTTAATGCTGATGTGTGATAGCACTAGTTGTGAAAAAGTGGGCAATAGTCCATCAGAGAAAGAAATTATTAAAACTCTCGACGAAATATTTGTACGTAATTACAATAAGAGAGTAATCATTAGTTCTTTTGCCTCACAAGTAGATCGTATTCAGGTGTTTGTTGATGCTGCCCACAAAGCCAAACGTAAGTTAGCTCTTGCTGGCCGTAGTCTTATATCTAATATGGAGATAGCTGTAAAGCTCGGCTACGTCAAAGTTCCACCTGGAGTTTTGATAAAATCAGCCGATGTTAGTAAGTATCAAGATGGTGAAGTAGCCGTACTTACTACCGGACACCAAGGCGAAGAGAACTCTGGCTTAGTACGGATGGGGCAGGGCGAACACAAAGATGTAAAACTCAAGCCTTCAGATGTAGTAGTGCTATCGAGCTCAATTATACCTGGTAATGAGAAATCGGTATGGGGTATGGTAGACGATATCTTTAGATGGGGGCCGTATGTTTACCAAGAAGCCACCAAAGATTTTGATGATTTAGGTATTATGCACACCTCGGGGCATGCTTACTATGAAGAAGTTAAAGAAATGATAGAGTTGGTTCGACCTAAATACTACTTACCAATTCACGGTGAAGTTCATCATATGGTGCACAACTCCGAGATTGCCAAGCGTAGCGGCGTGGTTAAGCCAGAGAATGTGTTTGTAATCGAAAACGGTCAAACACTAGAGGCCAAAGACGGTGAGGTCAAGCTAGGACCAATCGTACAAACTGGCTCGGTGCTAATAGATGGTAGTGGTATAGGCGATGTACAAGAGATTGTGCTTAAAGATCGTTTGGCGATGGCTAGCGATGGCATATTTACGGTAATTGCTACCGTGAATCGCAAAACTGGTAAGTTGGTAACTAGCCCAGACATTATCTCGAGAGGCTTTATATATGTTAAAGACAATGAAGAGCTTATGAATAAGTCTAGAGCAATTGTCAAAAACATCTTTGCTCGTCGTAACCCCAAAACACCACCAAATTCACCAGCAGTAAAGGCACGAATGCGCGATGAGCTTAGCAATTTGCTTTACAAAGTGACTAAGCGAAACCCTATTGTCTTACCTGTAGTAATAGAGGTTTAATGAACATTACTACTCTAATTGGGCTTTGTGCAGCAAGCCTTATATTGATTTCGCAAATTCCGCAAGATATTATGAGCATCTTAGGTATATCTACTGCCGAAATGGATAGTAAAATAAGGTTACTATCATCTAATCGGCGTGATAGAACAGTTTCGGGCCTAGAAGGTAATGACGACGAGAGACACGAAATAGTCAATGCTATAGAGTACAACGTAAAACCAACCGAAACTGCAGCTGGCTTGTATTATAGACAACTGCCTGGCCAAGCCGAACCTACCCTCGAGCCATATAGCATTGGTACTTCTGCCAAAGAACGAATTCAGTTTCAACTAATTAGACAAGCACTATATAGGCATTATTTTGTGCGCGAGATACAAAGACTGCAATACCAAGAGCATATATTGGGTATAGAAGACGAAGAAGCAGTTACTAAGAACGGCGAAACATTGCATATTCGTCACGACCCTGGGCTTGATGCAAAAAGTCTTGATTACATAGAAGAAGTTTTTATATCCGAGAACATCGGCCAGACTTTACAAAAAAAAGCAACGGCGATTAAGATTGCTGACCCTACCGACCCCTATCCTCAAGAAGCAGTGTATGAAATGGTTTTGCCAACTAGTGAGGGCAATAAAGAGGTAATTGTAAAAGCAATTGTGCCCAGTAAATCTAACGGCCCACTAGATGAGTATGCCGCCCTAAAACTGCTAAGTAGTATGGGGATACAATCAGCTAAACCATTGGCGCGAATATTTACTCCCAATTCTGGGTTGCCTGGGTTTATAGTAATGGAAAAACTACCCGGTGTGAGCGGTAGATTAATATTTGAAAGATTATCAGAACAAGGTCTGAGTGAGGCAAAAATACAATCCTTAAAACAAGATGCCGAAGAACACATGCAGCGAATTGCTGATAAGGTACGAAGAAATGTAGGTTTAGACAAACCATGGCGTCTCAAAGACTTTATGATAGAGTTTGAATACGATGCTAACGGCGAACCAGTAAAAATTATTCGTCTTATACCTATCGACTTTGAGAGGGTAAGAGTTTATGACCCAAAATATCCTTTAGATATCAAAATTTGATCTATTCTTAATATTGCCTATTGATATTCTGAAACAAAAAGAGCATACTTGGTATCGGTGTGCAGAAGCAAAGCGCTTCGCACAAGTCCTTTTCGAGCCAAAAGCGGGGGAGAATGCCACTTATAAACGGTAGATATAGCGATGAACAATACGCAGCTCTATATGAACTAAATTGTCATTTGCATGCTATGTCAGACGAAGAATTTGCTAGTCTATACGACCATGTAGTAAACGAAGAAGGTGGTCATCCAGACCATGAGTATGCAGAGCTAAATCTAGAAGGTAGATTAAGCGATGATCTATTTAGAGACGCACTTGCTTGTGAAAGAGATAGACGAGAGGCAACTAAGCTAACAATAATTACCGTTGCATTGCCTAGCTCTACCTCAATATCTAACCCCGGCGAACTCGAGCAACAGACTATCTAATTAATATTAATTTGCAGACTTATTTTTTATAAGTCTGTTTTTATAATCTAACCTTTCCACTTGCCGATTGCATCTCAAATAACTTTTTATAAAGCCCACCATACTTAATAAGTTCTTGGTGAGTTCCGCGTTCTACAATGGTACCTTTTTGGAGCACTAATATTTCATCGGCGTGCATTACGGTGCTTAAGCGGTGCGCAATAACTAGTGCGCTACGGTTTTTCATAAGTTTTTGTAAGCCATCTTGTACTAATCTTTCACTTTCGCTATCTAAAGCACTTGTAGCTTCATCGAGAATAATAAGATCTGGATCTTTAAGTATGGCCCTAGCTATAGCGATACGTTGTTTTTGGCCACCGCTAAGCTTTACGCCACGTTCACCAACTAAAGTCTTGTAGCCCTTGGGAAGCTCGCGAATAAACTCATCGGCATTAGCTTGTTTGGCTGCATTAATAATTTGTTCTTTAGAGGCTTTGGCATTGGCTATTTGTAGATTTTCTAAAATTGTAGAATTAAATAAAGCTACGTCTTGCATAACAACACCAATTCGTTCTCTTATGCTATTCTGTTGATAATTTGCAATTTCATTTCCGTTGAGTTCAATGTGTCCTTTGGTTGGAGTATAAAATCTTAAGATAAGTTTTGTAAGTGTAGATTTGCCAACGCCCGAAGGTCCAACTAGAGCAACAGTCTTACTAGAATCAATTTCAAAACTCACCGATCTAACTGCACCTTTTTTGCCATCGGGATAATCGTAAGTAACGTTTTTAAATACTAACGACTCCAACTTCTCTAGTTTTTCGGATTCAACACGATCTGAAACTATCGGTGCTGTCTCAAGAAAATCAATAAGTCTTGATGAGGTAAAATTAACCTCAGATGTTTGTTGTACTAAGAAACCTAATGGCTGAATAGAGTTCATTAGGGTCCTAGAGTAGAGAGCTACCAAGAATATATCGCCAGCGCTAAATGATTTTTTGGTAATAAGATATGTCGTCGCTAGCAGCCCTAATCCTACACCTATTGCGCCAATAAAATCTCTCAAAAAATTATAGCGACGCTGCACAGCAAATTGTTTTAGCCTTTCATTTTTTAATTGCTCGTTGGTTTTTTTAAATTGTACTGAAGTTATTTTTTCAGCCGACATGGTTTTGATGGTTTCGAGGTGAGAAAGTGTTTGATTAAGCTTGCCCGAGAATTTTTCTTGCAATATGTTGGCACGTTTCATATATGGCTTTTGGCTAATAGTTTTTTTCTTGGTAATGTATATCATAACTACGACAGTGAAGGTGTATATAAGCCCAAGCCATATGTTTTGGTACCATAAAACAATTAAGATAAAAATAGTCGATGTAATAAGTGTTCCTATCCATTCGCTCAAATTAAATATCCAATTTACAAAATCGCCAATTCCTTGATTTATTTTTTGCAAGATTGATCCAGGCTGATGTTTCTCGGTGTAAGCTATATCTAATGATAATATCTTAGGATACACAGCCAGTCTTAACTTTGTCATTACATGCATTCTAAAGGTATCTGATACCTTTTCTTTGAATAATAAAAGGACTTGTTCAGCTAAGAATATTGCAATTATAAGTAATAGTATTTTGTAAACGACCTCAAAATTATTTCGTAAAGTAGCTTGCGAAATTTGATTAATAAGGTTTTTAAACAGTATAGGTATTACGGTGTTTACTAATCCGCCGATAATACTAAAAATAATTATGCTAAAAATACGCAGTTTTTCGCCAGGTATAAAGCGAAACATTTTAAAAATATTTTTCATTAATTATAATCATATCAAACTGCTTATATTTGACAAGTCTTGTTTTTATGATTTGACTATGCTATAATACTAATAAATCAACCAAGCAAAATTACTTATTTTGTAGTAGTCACAACTAAGCATTCGAGGGTATAATACAGTTTATGGCGAAAAAGCGTTCGCGTTCTAAAAACAAGAAAACAGATGAAAAAAAACTACAGCTTAGTAGTAATGCAGTACGTGAGATTGTAGCAATTGTACTGGTTATGCTAACTGTATTTATTGTACTGGCTATTCTTAACTTTGCCGGTGTGCTTGGCCAGTGGGTTTTAACTGCTGCTCAATTTATTATTGGGCTTGCCGTATACTTATTGCCGGTAGCTCTGCTTATTACTGCCTACTTACTTTTTAGAACGACCGACGAGGTAGAAGACACAACTAAGAATAAATCTAAAGACAAAGAAGAAGTTGAAGTAAAAAGAGGGTACAAATTTAATAACCTTATTGGCTCAATTGCATTTTTTGTGTTCTTGAGCGCTCTAATTGCAGCCATTACTATGCCCGAAAATGTAGAGATTTCGCAAATTGGTAATTACGGCGGAATAGTTGGCTACGGAGTTTATTCGGCGATGGCACCAATACTAAATAAGCCTGTAGCAATATTTATTCTAGTAATGTTATTAATAATAAGTATAGTGATAGCCGCCAACGCAGGTATAAAAGACTTATTTAGAAAACTATTTGGCGGCAAAGAAAGAGATGAAGTTGACGACAAAGATAGTAAGTTTCAAATCAATACCAAGTTGCCAATAAAAGGTACTATAGGCGATGAGGGCAAGAATGAGGCCAAAGACAAGCCAGCTGAACCAATTGTTTATTCAATCGATAAAGATTGGAAGTATCCATCGGTAGATTTACTGCAATCTACCTCAACCCAGCCAGACCCGGGTGATGCCAAGGCTAATGCCAAAATTATTTCGGATACTTTTGCCGACTTTGGTTATGAAGTAAAGATGGATGGGGTAGATGTGGGCCCAACTGTTGCCCAATACACCCTTAAGCCACCAACCGGTGTTAACCTAAGCAAAATCGCTGCTCTAGACCGCAACTTGGCCCTTGCTCTAGAAGCCACTCAAGTTCGTGTAGAGGCGCCAATACCTGGTAAGAGTTTGGTGGGTATTGAGGTGCCAAACAAAAAAGGTGCTGTAGTGAGAGTAAAAGATATATTTCTTTCTAAAGAATACGAAGGCCTTAAGTCTAAGCTTAGTTTTGCACTTGGTCGTGATGTAGCCGGTGACATTGTTACTTACGATCTGGCCAAAGCACCTCACTTATTGGTAGCCGGAGCTACTGGTACTGGTAAGTCGGTAACAATAAATGCCATGCTTCTTAGCTTGCTGTATCGCAATAGCCCGAGCGAACTCAAGCTTATTTTGGTCGATCCTAAGCATGTAGAAATGACCTTGTACCAAGACATACCACACTTACTTACTCCGGTAGTTACAGAATCTGACAAAACTGTGTCGGCACTTAAGTGGGCAGTAGCCGAGATGGAGCGACGACTCAAGCTCTTGGCCGAATATGGCAAGCGTGATATTGGTGAGTACAATAGTCAAAAAGACGTCGATAGAATGCCTTATATTGTAATTGTTATCGATGAGTTATTCGATCTTATGATGCAGGCCGGCAAAGATGTAGAAGCTCTTATTCAGAGAATATCGCAAATGGCTCGGGCTGTAGGTATACACTTAGTTTTGGCCACTCAAAGACCAAGTGTAAATGTAATTACTGGTACGATTAAAGCTAACGTACCTACCCGAATAGCCCTGACTACGGCTAGCCAAGTAGACTCTAGAACAATAATCGATATCGGTGGGGCCGAGAAGCTATTGGGTAAAGGCGATATGTTATTTAGCAGCGCAGAATTTATTAAGCCTAAGCGTGTACAGGGCGTGTTGGTTAGTAACGACGAAGTAAGTGCCGTTACGCAATTCTTAAGAGATCAACGCAAGCCAGAGTACAACGAAGAAGTTCTTACTCAGGCTGTAAACCTCAAGGGTGGAGCTGCCGGTGCAGGTAACTATGATGCCATGGATGATGATTTGTGGGAGCAGGCTGCCGAAGTAGTAATAGCTGCGCACAAAGGCTCGAGTAGCTTGTTACAAAGACGTCTTGGCGTTGGTTATGCACGAGCTGCCAAATTAATTGATATCTTAGAACAAAAAGGTGTAGTAGGGCCAGCCAATGGCAGTAAACCGCGCGAGATATTAATAAGTAGTGTTACTGAGCTGACTGCCGCCGCCGGAGATAGTGAGCAGTGAGCCCTAAGTCTAATAACAAAGAACAATCAATATTACACTCTCCCGATAGAACCGACCTCACAGTAGCAGCGCTACTGACCAAGCGGCGCGAAGACTTGGGCTATTCACTCAAAGAAGTAGAGAAGTCTATTCAGGTACGAAAACGCTATCTAGAGCTTATAGAGGCTGGCGACTACGAGCATTTACCCGACAATGTTTATTCACTCGGTTATATCAAAAGCTACGCTGATTATTTAGGCTTTGATACGGCACCGATTATTAATATGTACAAAAAAGAGCGCCTTGCTTATCAAAGTACTCAGCACCCAGGTAGAACTACTGATGTAGAAAAACAAATTTCTCTCAAGCCAATTGAGAGCAAAGGTTTTGCTATTAGTTCAAAATCACTCATAGTGACCCTCACAGTAGTTTTGTTTGTAGCGCTACTAAGTTATCTTGTTTGGCAGGTGGCTGTACTTGCAGCACCACCCAAAATAAGCTTAAACACCAATCAAGATAAAGTTACTACCGACTATATTATTATTTCTGGGCAAACCAACTCAGATGCTGATGTATTTATAGACAACTCGCCAATACTTACCAACTCTGATGGCAGTTTTTCTGAAAGAGTCGCGCTTATTAATGGTAGTAATCAAATAACGGTAACGGCCAAAAATCGCCTAGGCAAATCAACCTCGGTTACTAAGACGGTCAACGCCGAAATAGGTAATAAGCCGGTAGCAGTAGCTGATGTATCGGCGACGCCTGTCGCAGGAGTAGAGATGTTAGTTAAGATAGAGAATCAAGCTACTTGGATAGTAGTCGCCGTGGATGGTCAAGATGCATTTAGAGGTATAATGTTGCCAGGCACAACTCAATTGTTTAAAGCCAAAAACTCTATTAAACTTACTACTGGCAATGCAGGCAATACTCAAGTAATTATTACCAACTCTACTGTGGCAAAAAAAGACCTTGGTATACTTGGCCGAAACGGCGAAGCCAAAAACGATCTTGAGTTTAGCAAAGATACTCAGTTTAAATAATAAACTTAAATATAGTAATATAAACTTATGAATATTTATTATGAAGAAGACCACGGCGGTGGCGAAAGAAGAAGCAAAGAAGTTCCTTTAAGCATGAGTGATGCACGATTAAAAAGTGACCTTGATGCGATAATAGACTCTCAAAAAAAACAAATTCAAGAAGACTCGCTAGGGGCGCAGATAGATGCAGCAGAACATCAAAAGCTAGCCGAAGAGGCAATGGCGGAGCTTACCGATACCTCAGAGGCGCACCTTTACTTACGCTTAGCTCAAGAGCTTATACCAGAAAAAGAAATTGCTCATAGCTATAGAGAGGTTATAAAACTAGCTATTACTTATATAAGAATAGGTGAGATAGATGAGGCCATGCGTTTGGTTGATAAATTAGACTTACCTTCAGAAGAAGTTGAACAGGATATTGAGTGGAATGAGAGATTAGATAAAATATTTACTTATGGTAAGAAGGATAAAGTCCGACATACTAAATTAATGAGATGGAATTTCGCAGGCACAGCTCCCAATTATAAATCTGACCAATCTACAAACAGCCTTTTTGCATATGACGCACAGGAGAGACAAGTGTTAGACAAAATAATGTGGAATGCCACTACTGAAAACGAGAAAAAATTTGCTGAACAGTTTGGTCTGTTCAAATTCGATATGAATGGAAAAAAACTTTGCTTGAGTGCAGAAAAACTTCTAGGTATGAGCCCAAAAGAATATGCGATGGCTATAATAGCTTATTATTCTAACTGGATGGGTGGAATCTCGACTACAGAAAATGTTAAGAAATTTGCCTCTACACTTAAGCGTCCAGAAAAAGATTTTTCTGTAGATCCTACCAATACAGACGGGGTGGGTAATAGTCCTAATTTCTCCCAAGAATATAGCGCATTAAGTGCTTATTATAAGAGTAGAGAGCCTTCGGTTTTGGGGCAAATAGCTAGGGATGGGTTCTATGCAGTAGTTGACCCTAATAATGGAATACAAAGAAAAACTATTATTTCTAAACCAGTATTAATAAGTTTTCTTTGCAATATTGCGCTAAATAAATATGACGAGAATCCACACGATGTTGCTGACGACGAAGATAAAGAAACTATAGGGGTATAATTATGGCAAAAGATTCAAGTTTTGATGTAGTAAGTGAATATGATCTTAGTAGTATGATAAACGCTTGCGAGCAAGCCCAGCGCGAAATTGCTACTCGCTATGACTTTGCTGGTACTGGCGCCAAATTGGTGTTCGATAAAGACGCTAGCAAAATAGATATTGAGGCCAATAGTGAACTTAAGCTTGAGGCTATGGTGAGTGTAATAGAAAGCAAGTTTGTAAAAGCTGGCTTAAGCTTAAAATTCTTAGACAAATCGGGCGAGGTGCACCAAAATAATATGATTGCTAGTAAGTCTCTACCTTTATTAAAAGGCATGGATCAAACCAAGGCAAAGCAAATCACGGCTTTACTTCGCGAAAAAGTGCCCAAAGTAAAAACTCAAATTCAAGGCGAGACTGTAAGAGTGACATCGCCCAAAAAAGACGAGTTGCAAAGCGCCATGCAGTTACTGCGCGAGGCAAATTTTGAGTTTCCAATAAGTTTTAATAATTTTAGATGATTATGCAAACTGAAATTGACAAGCTTGTAAAACAAGCGACCGAATTACGCAACGGCGGACATGGCTTAGAAGCTGCCAAGATTTATAAAAAAGCTGCAAAGCTAGCAGACGGCAACCACAATGATGTTCAGGCTGCTGAATGTATACATATGGCAGGTGTTTCTTATAAGGTAAACAACGATAAGACACACTCTATGAAGTGCTATGAGGAAGCAGTAGAAAGGTTTGCTAGGCTCAACCGACTAGACAAAGTTGGCTCGGTGCAACGAGATATTGGTATAATGCTGGCTTATCATAAAGAATACAATGCTGCTCTTAAGTGGCTACACAAGAGTGAGCGAGTGCTTGTAAAGAACAATAACCTCAACGAACTTGGCATTACTCAGGCAAAGATAGGGCTTATGTATATTTATCTCAAAGATTATAATCTAGCCGAAAAAGAACTTAAGAAAGGCCTTCATACTATAGAAAGCGATGTAAGGCCACATAATTTTTATATTATGACAACATTCTTACATTTGGCAGTATTAGAAATTGTTAAAAAAAATTACAATTTGGCGCTAAAGTATGCAAATGAAGCATATGATTTACTCTATCAAGTAGAGACAGAAGAGGGAGGCATGGATCGCCGCCGCTCTCAAATACTTGGTATTCGAGCTCAAGCTTATTTTGGACTTAGACAAATTGATGATGCCACTCAAGACGTCTTAGAATCGCTTAAACTACTAGAAGACGTAACTGATGAGGCTGCGGCTGTGGTTTATGAAGATATTGAAGCAGCCAAGTTGCTCAATTTGATTAAGATAAATAACCCAGAAAGCTATAAACAGGCAACTCTATCACTAAATGTTAATCGTATTGAACGTCTCTCGGCAAAGTAATAATTGGCCTTTACTTTGATGGTATTGAGCTGTTATAATTTTGAAAGTTTGTACCTACCACCAGAAAGGCGAGGCATGGCCAAAAGCCAACCTACTGCACCTGTGTTAGAACGAAAAATTAGAAAATGTCTAAATAAACTTGAGAAACTTTCACCTAGAGAAATTAAAAATAAGATTGCAGGGCATAGGAGCGGGTTTAACCAAAATACCGAGCTTGTAGCGCGTTGGCTTTGTGAAGAACTCGATCTACCAAGAGTTGTAGTAAAGACTTCTCAAAATGCTATCCAAAACCTAGAAGTAATCGTAGAGCTTGGCTCGTATAGTTATGTGTTCAATTATTATGTTCAGACAAGTCTGCAAGAATTCTTGGGAATCAAAAAGAACAATAATGCTGTACCAGGAGTAACCTTGACCGATAATCAGGCTATCTTGGTTAGAGCAATAATTGATCGCGAGGGCGGAAGCGAAGCTGACTTTTTGCGAGAGCTCCTAGATAGCGCTTTTGCCAACTCAGCCGTTGTTGCAGATTTTGTCAATCGTCTTAAGGATCACCCAGAATGGCATAGTAGCATGCATAGCGCTGGACTTTATCCTGCCGATATCTTTGCTGCCGCAAAAGCTGTCAGAAAATCAGCTAAGTAAAAGATTAATATCTATATATAAACCTCAGAAATATTCTGGGGTTTTTACTTATGCTTTACTAATGTAGAGTATAATTGATTTAATAAGGACATAAAGTTGTTGACATGTACGCAACATGTTCGGTAATATGGTTATATAAGAATAAAAACCGAACAATTAAATATCTATGGAGGGTATAATGTCAGCAACAACAATTGCAAAAAAAGTTAAATCAAAAGAGGTAAAAACAGTGAAAGATTCTACCAAAAATAGCAAAACCGAAAAAGAAAAGGCGTCTCGCCTTAGAGCTGTAGACTTAGCCGTAGAACAGATAGAACGTCAGTTTGGGCAAGGCTCAATAATGAAACTCGGCGAAGGCATGCAGGTAGCTGTAGAGACAATTTCTACCGGTAGTTTCTCGCTCGATCTAGCTCTGGGTGGCGGATTACCCAAAGGTAGAATTGTAGAGATATATGGCCCAGAGTCGAGTGGTAAAACTACATTGGCACTCCATGCCGTAGCCGAGGTGCAAAAAAACGGTGGGTTAGCCGCATTTATTGATGCCGAGCACGCTGTCGACCCTGAGTACGCCTCAAAAATAGGTGTAAATCTAGACGATTTATTGATCTCTCAGCCAGATACGGGTGAGCAAGCTTTAGAGATTTGCGAAACACTGGTGCGATCTAATGCTGTTGATATAATTGTGGTCGACTCAGTGGCTGCTCTTACGCCACGTGCTGAAATAGAAGGTGAGATGGGTGATAGCCATATGGGATTGCAAGCACGGCTTATGAGCCAAGCCTTGCGTAAACTTACTGGTGTAATTGCCAAGTCTAATACTACGGTAGTGTTTATAAACCAGTTGCGTATGAAGATAGGTGTAATGTTTGGTAACCCAGAAGTTACCGCTGGGGGTAATGCGCTTAAATATTACTCCTCAGTAAGACTCGACATTCGTCGTACCGAACAAATAAAAGACGGTGAAAATATTATTGGCAATCATGTCAAAGTAAAGGTAGTAAAGAACAAGGTAGCTGCACCATTTAAGATCGCGGAGTTCGATATCATGTACAACGAAGGTATATCACGTGCTGGTGATATGATAGACTTGGCAGTTAAACATGGTTTGGTACAAAAGGCGGGCGCATGGTTCTCATACAAAGACGAAAAAATAGGACAGGGTAGAGAAGCAGCCAAGCAATTCTTAGCCGATAATCCAAAGGTAATGCAAGAGTTAGAGAAAGCTATTAAAGACCTCTCTTAAAAGCATATTAAGGCTTACGAATTAAGCTGATGCCGATAATTACCAAAATACAATCTCAAAAAAAACGTGCAGGCTTTTACAATATATTTGTAGATGGCACGTTTTTTTGTTCATTGAGCGATCTACAACTAGCTACTTTGGGTTTAAAAAACAACCAAGATATATCCAAAAAAGAGCTTAGTGACATTAAAAACAGCTCGGCTTTAAGCAAAACTTACGATAGAGCCCTGTATTACCTACAATATGGACCTCGTACTGTCTCTCAGATGCAAAAATATTTACTGCAAAAAGATTTTGACGAAGATGTGGTGCAATTAACTATTGAGAGACTTATAAAAGATGGTTACCTCAATGACTTAAATTATTGTTTGAGTTTTATATCTACAAGACAGCAACTAAGGCCAAGATCTTCTATGGTGCTCAAAAAAGAGTTGCTCGCAAAAGATATAAATAAAGATATTATTGAGCAAGCTATTAGCGAAAGCGAAGATGTAGATAATAATTTGGCCATCAAAAAGATAATAGATAAAAAAATCAAACAAAGTAAGTATCAAGATAAAAATAAAATGCTGCAATATTTATCACAGCAGGGGTTCTCTTATTCTGAAGCAAAAAATGCCCTTGACGAAATTAGTTTTTGGCAATAACGTATCGTACTACTATGCCTATAAGGGCCAACCATAATAAAACAATAACTACCAAAGCATAACCTCCATTAATTGTATTATTACATAGCTAACTTTGTGCTGGCAATACTGCAGTTGCTGGCTTTTTTAATTTGGCAAAATTATCTTTGACAATAATATAGTTTTTTTGAGTATCAATAATGTCGTCTCTATCTATAAGTAGTTTGGTATAGACAATATTTTGTAGTAGCAACGGTTTGACATTGAGCTTGGTTACAAAATAATGTGCCGGATCAAACATATAATCAACAACTCTACCAAGTTTTTTGCCAGAGCTCGTTTTAACTCGTTTTTTAATAATTCGATAGTTAGATGTAATATCGTGTTGGTATCGCACTAGCTCAGAGAATTCACTAAGTTTTTGAAATGAGTCGACTATTACTTTGTCTTTATTAAAAAACCTTATATCGCTAGGCAATAAGTAATAACTTTCTTTTTGATGAGGCTGACTTACGCACAGGGCGACTATCTTTAAGTCTTCTTGTTTTGTAACCATGTCTTTTATATATCCAATTATTTCAGAAGTCTGAACGCTAATAATTGGCTTACCAACGAACTGTGATGATAGTATTTGCATAAGACTATTATACCTTGACCTTTTGGTTTGTATAAGCTATAATTTGCAGGTATTAAAAATTAAACACACCTTTTGCTGTTTTACGTAACAAAACAGTAGAACTTCAGAATTCTGAAGGGTGCCATAGAAGGAGCGTGTATGAAACACTATGAAGTAGCTTTGGTGCTACACCCAGATCTAGAGATAGATATTGAGCAAACAACCAAAAAAATCGAAAAACTGTTTGACTCTTTAGGTATAAAAGTCGATAAAAAAGATAATTGGGGTAAACGTAAACTAGCTTACAAGATCAATAAGCAAAGCTGGGGTATTTATGTATTTTACGAAATTCAAGCCGACCCAAGTGTTGTAGGCGAGTTAGACTCTAAGTTAAGAATTACCGAAGAAGTTATGCGATATCTTATCGTAAGCTTAGAGAACATTAAGTATTTGAAAAAACAAGACTCATCAAAGACAAGTAAGAAAACTAACAAAGTAGAAGAGGAATCAAAATAATGGCAAAAGACTTCAATCAAGCAATAATAATGGGTAATCTTACTCGAGACCCAGAACTTAGAACAACTCCTAGTGGTCAATCAGTAGCATCTTTTTCTGTTGCAACTAACAGAAGTTGGAACGACCCTTCGGGCGAAAGAAAAGACTCAGTAGAGTTTCACGATGTAGTTGCATGGGGCAAACTTGGTGAATTAGTGTCAAACTACCTAGCCAAAGGCCGTAAGGTGTTGGTAGTAGGTCGATTGCAAACACGTAGCTGGGAAGGCCAAGATGGTGGCAAACGTCAACGAACAGAAATTGTAGCTACCGATATTAACTTTGTTGATCGCGCTGGCGATATGCCTGATACTGACAGCAAAAGTGAATCTGCTCCTAGCGACGATAAGAAACCTTCAAAAGATGAAGTAGCTATCGAAGATATGGGCGAAGGCGAAATTAACTTAGATGACATACCTTTTTAAGGAGATATTATGGCAGAATATTACCAAAACAAGCAAAACAAATTTTATAGTGAAGATCTAGAGTACATAGACTACAAAGATGTTAAAACTTTGCAGCACTACGTAAACAGTGTGGGCAAAATAGATTCGCGCAGACGTAGTGGAGCTAGCATGAAGCATCAACGCATGATTGCCAAGGCTATAAAACGCGCTCGACACATTGGTTTGTTACCTTTTGTAGTAAAGTAAGCAAAAGATGTTTGGCCCAACAGATTTAAGAAAAGAAACTCTTATTGACCTTGATGGTGTTCCATACAAGGTGGTTGAGTATGCTCAAAAACAGATGGGTAGAGGTGGCAGTATTGTAAATACCAAACTCAAAAATCTTATTACTGGCAATGTAATAGACAAGACGTTTCGTAATGATGCACGAATAACTCCGGCCAATGTCGATCGTAAGACAGTACAATATTTGTACTCAACTAACGATACATATTCTTTTATGGACTTGGAGAGCTATGAAACAATCGAGGTAAGTAATAAGCTCGATGAAAATATTCCTAAATATATTTTAGAGGGCGGTAAAATTGATGCACTCTTGTACGACGAAAAAGTAATTGGTTTTGAATGGCCCAAGAATGTAATTCTCAAAGTTTCATCGGCTCCAGGGGGAGATAAGGGTAATAGCGCTAGCTCAAGCACCAAAGAGGTTACTCTTGAGACTGGGATTAAAGTTCAGGCTCCTCAATTTATTAAGGTTGGCGACAACCTAAAAGTAGATACTCGTACGGGTGCATATTTAGAACGTACCAAGTAATTTTTATCTATTAAGCAGTAATAGTGTAAAATGTACTTATGCTTTATAGTATGCCAACCAACGTTATATCTTTTTTTGTACTAGGCGTGTCAATTACGTTATTTGGTATGAGAGGATTGTTTTTATATAGCCGTCAAAAAACACCCTTAATATTATATTTTGGTCTTGGCGCAATATTAGGTGGCATATCTGCACTTATGTATTCGGTACCATTTGTGTTTACGCATGTAGAGTCTACCCTTAAGATAACTACAATTATTGGCGATTTTTTCTACTACGCTGCAATTATTGTGATGACTCGGTTAATTTGGTATTTGGGTTTTAATAAAAAAGTAAATTATTTATGGGTATTAATACCATATTTAATTACAATTGCTGGTGCGTTTATATCTAGCATTTATTACTTGCCAAGTATCAATTATGTTTTTAGTGATGGGAGTGTCACGTACCCAGTACCAATGGTAGCAAGTTGGTTTTTTGCAGCTATGTCATCGGCTTTTGTGTTTGTAGGACTACTTACTATTTTTTCTGCCAGACATATCACTGTAGCAACGCAAAGAGTGAGGTTATATCTAATTGGTAGCGCATTTTTGGTGGGTGGAGTACTAGCAATAATAAATTTCTTATTTTCGCATGGTAGTAATACCAGTCTGTTTGGCATCGCGGGTTACGTAATTGTAGCCCTCACGTTATTTGTAGGAATTTTTATAATAAGTCGCAACAAATCTTAACAGAGTATCTAATTGTTAAATCTAAATACAATTACATCGCCGTCTTTTACAATATAATCTTTGCCTTCTAATCGAACTTTGCCGGCATCTTTGGCACCCAGCCATCCATTGCATTCTACAAAGTCAGCAAAACTTACTACTTCGGCTTTGATAAAACCATGCTCAAAATCAGTATGAATAACGCCTGCGGCTTGAGGTGCAGTAGCGCCAATTTTAATAGTCCAAGCACGAGTTTCGGTTGGTCCGCTAGTGAAAAAGCTTTGTAGGCCAAGTATTTTATAGCCTTTTATTATTAACTCTTCTAGGCCAGAGTTGTCTTGCCCGAGTTCTTTTAGTAACTCTTTGGCTTCGTTCTCGGGCATATCTTGCAGTTCGGCCTCTAGCTTAGCGCACAAGAATATGGCCGATTCATTTGCTACCAACTTTTGTAGCTCGTCTTTTTTGGCCTTATCACTTAAGTGGTGTTCGTCGAGGTTAAAGACGTACAAAAATGGCTTAGTAGTAATTAGTTGTAGTTCTTTAATTTCTGGCGGAATCTCGTCTAATTCAGTTGACAAAACCTTGCCATCATTGAGTAGAGCTTGAGCTTTTTGCAAAGTTTGAATTTGGCCACTGACCTTTGGGTTAGATTTGAGTTCTTTTTGCAAAGTCTCTAGTCGTTTGGTAACAGTACTAAGATCGGCCAAGCATAGCTCGGTGGTTATGGTATCGATATCGTTTTTGGCATCGAGGTTGTTTTCTACATGAATAACATCGGGGTCTTCAAAAACTCTTACTACTTGCACAATAGCATCGCATTCTCTAATGTTTTGCAAAAACTTGTTACCCAAACCTTCGCCGGTAGAGGCGCCTCGCACTAGGCCAGCAATATCTACAAAACTACAAGCCGCAGCAATAGTCTTAGCTGAGCTTGAGATACTAGCCAATTTATCTAATCGAGTATCTGGAACATTTACAATACCTACGTTGGGGTCGATAGTGGCAAAAGGGTAGTTGGCGGCTAGTACATTGTTTTTGGTTAGTGAATTAAAAAGAGTTGATTTACCCACATTTGGCAAACCAACTATTCCAAGTGATAAACTCATATCTATATTATACCAATTATATTCTAACTAATAAAACTTGACTCATTAGCATAAGTACAATTATGATAAAGCCATATTAAATTGGCATCAATACATGGCCACTAAATCTAAAACTAAAAATAAGCAAAGAACTTACAAAAAAAATAATACCTCTAAAGTTCCTAAATGGTTGGCTCCAATACTTATTGTAGTAATTGGTATGGTAGGTATTTTTTTGGTTTACTCTAGTTTAGCCGCCACCAAACCCAATTTACGATTTCAAATTATGAAGGGTAGTGCGTGTGTAAACAGCGTAGAAAGTAATGATAGTACGGTGCATATTCGAATAAGTCGCACGCAAGGCAATGAGGCTATTGGTAGCATACAAGTAAAAGTTGATGGGCAAGTAGTGTCTACCAACCCCAACTCTATTAGCGAACCAACTACAAATCTTTTAGTAGCATCGCCAACTCTTTCTGCTAATCCTACTACACATAACATTTCTGTTACAGGTGTTAAGAGTGGATTGGGCGTAACGTTTTCGCCATATTGCGAGACTAGCGGTAGCAGTAATAATACGGTGTCGGTAGTTAGCCCTGATGGTACAGGTACTACAACCCCAGTAGGACAAAGACTTACCGACTATCTTACTCCAGCCGAACTATCTGCTGGCTCAGCTTCTAGCGGTAACGCCGAAGCTGGAACGCCTGGGGGCAATATATATGGGGCAAGAAACTCAACTATTTATTGTAATCAAGGCCGATGCAGTATTGGCTATAATTATGGCAATGCTGTACAGACTATGATTAAGCCAAATTGGGGATGCACCAATGGTTCGGGGTGGTCGTATAAAGTGGTAAGTGGAACCAAAAAAGATCGCTGGCTTTGCACTCAGGATTATAGTGTAGAAAACGACCCAGTAGTGAGACCTTGGTTGAGAGTAGTAGCTTGCGAGAGTGGTGGCAACTGGGCAATAAATACTGGCAATGGTTTTTATGGAGGTTTGCAGTTTGACTTACAAACCTGGCAATCGGTGGGAGGACAGGGCTATCCTCACCAGAATTCGGCTCATGAGCAAGCCTATAGAGCAAGTCTACTACGCTCTCAGCGTGGCACTCAGCCATGGCCAATATGTGGAAAATATTATAATGGTTAGTTGACTTTTTTATAGCGCTTATGCTAAATTAGATATAAATTATAAAAACAAGGATTAAATAAATGGCCACCAAAAAACCTCGAGTTTACAAAAAAGCATCTAGCAACAAACGCAAAATACCGCGTTGGGGCATAGTACTTATTATTGGCGTAATAGCAGCAGTTGGTATATTTGTAATATATCGGTCTTTTGCTGCGACTGGGCTTGTACCTCAAGTTAATACTAAAAAAATAATAGAGGCTGGCGGTAAACAACCGCTTGATG